>CAZQFG010000105.1:0-9728 GCA_964592515.1 uncultured Chryseobacterium sp.
GCGTATTTCTGCACCAGTCGGCTCCAGCGTTCCATTTGCATGCGCGATGGAGGATTGCTGATGCTGCCGAACATGAACGCCCTGATCTTGCCGTCGTTGCCGCGCAGGTGGTAGGTGCCCGGCTCCTGTGCCAGCGGCAGTGTGAAGTCATGTGTACGTGGCACCATACCGCCGCCTTCGCTGTATGTGCGCAGGTCGCGGATGGTTTGGCGCATCAGCTTGTCGAAGTTCATGCGCCAGATGTTCACCTGCTTCCGCATTTCCTTGATCTCGGCCTTGCTGTAGGCGTTCAGGTAGTAGTCCAGGTCGTCGTGGAAGACCAAGGCCGTGTCCGTGGGGTACCACGAAGGGTCCCAGTTGTTCAGTTGGGCACGCCCTTGTGAGGCGATCACCAGAAGAAGGATAACGAGGTAGCAGCGCATGCGTGAACGATGGTAAAGGTAGTTGCCGAATTTTGGAGCATGCGAACGCTGTTGGTACTGCTGGCGCTTGTTGCGTGGTCCGTGGCCGGGGCCCAGGCAGATGATACAACGGGTGCTGGCTTGGTCGCCTACGGCGACACCTGCGTGACCACGTGCGAAGTGATGCCCATTTATCCCGGCGGTGTTGAGCAGTTGTACGCATTCCTTTCGGCGAACGCGCGCTACCCCAAGGAGGCGCGCAAACATTGGATCGAAGGCAAAGTGTATGTCTCGTTCGTTATTGAAAAGGATGGCACGGTATCGTCGGTCAAGCTCGTGCGGGGTGTGCATCCGTTGTTGGACAATGAGGCCATTCGCGTGGTGAGCACATTGGAGCGATGGACCCCGGGTACCCAGTTCGGCAAGCCGGTACGCGTACAGTTCTCAATGCCGATCATTTTCACCATGAAGGGCAATCCTCCGAAACGGGTAAGGGAGCGCAGGGCCCAGATGGGCTGGTGACCTGTGTCACGCCATTGAGGCCGATGGCGGTCGATCTTTGTGGCATGAAAAGATGGATGTTATATGCGACTTTCATCGCGCTGGGCGCCTTGGCCGGTTGGGCTTATTGGAACTGGTTCGGTTGTGTGAACGGTTGCGCCATAACGGGGCGTTGGTGGACCAGCACCGCCTATGGTGCGGTGATGGGTTATCTCACCTTGGGGCTCTTTCTGCCTGCGCCCCGGAGCAAAGGGGAAGAGTAAGGGCCGCTGGATCCACCGGTCGGCTCCTCAGATCAGCTTACCCACAAATGGGGTATTGTGAGCAGGGTCATTGGAATGCCTATTGTCCACGGATAATTTCAAGGCATGAAAGGCATGGAACATCCCCCGATGGTCGGCAGCCGCCCTTACAGCCTTCCCGCTTTGGACAATGGGTCCGGGGCGGCGCCGGTCATCGTTCAATACCCCAAGGCCATGAAAGACCGGAACCCTATCACTGCTGTTTTGTTGGCCGCATTGGTGCTTCCACTGGGTCTCATAGCTTCGCATGAAGCGTCAGGCACGCTGCATTTGGATGGTATTCTGTTGTTGCGCGGTGACCGGTCTTCCATGGGCCGTGTCGTGATCACGCCGTTGGATGCGCCCGAGCAGGTAATGGAGAACGTGGAAGGTCACTTTACGCTCGACCTTCTGCTGGAACGGACCTATATGCTCAGCTTTGAACGACGGGGCATGGTGACCAAGCGGGTGTATTTCGACACCAATGTCCCGGCTGAGGAATCCGCACGTCGCTTCGAGTTCCCCTTCCAAGTGACCTTGTTCACTGAAGGGGCGAACGGGGTCGGTGCATATGCAGGCCCGGTGGGTTATGTATACTACCTGACAGAGGTCGGCGACTTCGTCCACCGCGCGGAGTACAAAGTGGCTCCCGGAACCCCGGAAGAGAAGCGCATGTCCGATCTTCTGGCTCGTGTTTCCCTCCCGGAGGTGCGGGTGCCGCCAGCACATACCGCGGTGATCGCTGACCTAAAATGGATGAAGCATGGCAAGCGCGGGCAGTTGTTCATTGGTAAGGTACATGCTCCGGACGGACGATTGATCGCTGAAGGACAGTTCTTGGATGCGCGGCTTCAGGAGATGCATGGTGCGTTCGTATTCTACCACGGCAATGGTCAAGTGGAGAGCAAGGGACGCTTCGAGCACGGGCGTAAGTCGGGTGTATGGCAGCGCTTCGACCCTGCTGGAAGGCCGCTGGCAGAGCGTATCTACGATCCCGAGGCCATGGAGCGCATGGATCGCACCGTTGCCGCCAATGTGGCGTCGAACGCACCGGCCTCCGATCATGATCGGATATTGACCGTTTCGGCCGCAAGCGCGGAAAGAACAACCATATCCAAGGCAGCTACCGTTAATGCCAACACGGGTCACGCTGTTGCTGCACGGACTTTCCCTTCTGTTCTGGCCAAGCCCGTTGCGTCGAATACTGGGAAGGCTGCCAATAAGGTCGCAGGTAGCGCATCCGTTGCATGCGATACGCGTGATGCTGGAACCGCAGGGCTTGGTCGTTCTGAAGAGCTCATCGTTGAGCGCCTCCGCGTGATCACTGTGGTGCGCCTGCAGGGTGCTACCGGACATACCACGGAATACCGGCGTGTGGCCGACCGTTACGGTTCGGTGATGTACTTCGAGGATGGAAGGAACATACCGGCCAGCATTTACCACGCCCGCACGGGCCGCTGATCGGTCGTCAGCCCAGGAACACCACTTCCACCCACTCCTCGGGTCCCAAGCGCAGGTCGCGCAGCCTTAGTTCAATGGTCCAATAGGCCACAGGCGCGTCCTTGCGGAGCTCCACGGGTCTGTAGGGCCAGCAATTCACCTTCAGGAACACAGGTTCCGGCCAGCTCTCATCGTACAGCAGGCTGAAACGCATGGCCTGGTGGTCCACCACCAATTTGTGGTCGCGTACATCGAATGCCGTTGTGGTAACGATCAACGCGGCCGGATAGAGCCTGCGGTGCCAGCCCGGCAGGGGGCTGCGGAAGAGCGCCTGCCGGAATTCCAGACGTGGCATGGACGAACCACTGAGCAAAGCGACCGGAGCTTTCTGGTCCAGACGAATGTGTTGCAGCGCCATGTCAGTAGGGTCGGAAATGCTTGCGATCCGATGGCCGGTCCGGCTTCGACATGGTTCTGATGTCGATCATTAAAAACGCCACCGCACCTGCATTTTTATGTCGCTGCGCACGTTGCCGGGTATCTCCTGCAGTCCGCTGCTGATGGCCGTTTGGTCCTGATATATCCAGGCGCCATAGCGCAGCCAGACGTCCATTTTGCGTACGGCGGTGATGCGCGCCATGCCGTACCAGCGTATCCCGCGTCCGTAGTAAGGGGGAATGGAGAACACACCGATGAGGTCGTGCTCGAACGCGTAGAGCCTTGCATCGTAGCTGCCGGTCTCGAATAGCGCGAACCGAAGAGTGAGTTCCAACGGGCTCGAGAGGGGACGGTGCACAATGTCCTGGTAGAGCAGGAATCCGTGTTGCAATGGTGCACTGCCGCGTTGGAAGTCCACGGTCTCCAGTCGGGTGCGCAGCGCAACGGCATCGCTCACCTTGTAGCTCGCATTGAAACGATAGTTCGTCTGCGCCACCTGCACCACGGGTTTTATCCCGGACACATCATCGCTGGTATTGCGCGCACGGTCCTGTTGTCGAACACGGCCGTACACCTCCACCTTTTTGCTGGGCCGCCAGTTCACTTGCACCAACCAGTCGTTCCCATCAGAGGGCGCGTCGGTCTGGTAGCGCAGCCAGGGGAAGCGGAACTGGTCTACATAGGCATTGATGCTCAACTTGCGGTCCGGGCGGATCTCGATGCCCGTGTAGAGCCCTCGCTCGTTCCAAGGGTTGGTGCCTTCGGCGAAGGCCACGCTGTATAGCCCGTGGTAGTTCCGGCCATAGTCGCGGTAAAGCATGCTCATGCTCACCCGCTTGTCCAGCGCCACCAGGATCCCGGTGTTCATGGCGGTGCCACCATTGGCGCTCATGGACATCTCGCCGAACCAGTTCACGTTGCGGTACAACGCGTTCCAATCCACGCCGGCCGTGGTGTTCTCGCGCCCATTGAAATCGAACTGGTTGTACGACTGCAGGTTCCGATCAAGCATGGCGTCGAATTGGGCATGGGCCGCCGTTGCACCTATACTGAAGCCTTTTCCACGATAGCGCATGTGCCCGCCCACCACTTGTTCCAGCACGGCGTCCTTCTTGCGCAGTTCGTTGTAGGTGCGATGGAAGCCATCCTCTTGGAAACTGGTGAAGGTGGATTCGGGAATGTTCGTGCCCAGGCTGTCCTCGCCCGGTTGCAATACGTTCAGGTTGGCATCGATGTATTTCTTGGACCAGAAACCCGTCACCTCGATCTTCTTCGTCAAGGCATATGTTGCTGCCGCGCCGCGCAGGAACAGGTTCTCGTTCACGCTGGTGTATGGGGCGAGGCCGATCGCGTTGCGTTTCACGTTCATGGTGAAACTGCTTTTGGCTGCGAATGCCAGTCCGTTCCAGAAGGTGAGGCCCTGCCCGAATTGGGCTTGGTAGTCGCCAATGGCCAGTGCTTTCAGGCGGCCCATGTCGCGCAGGAACAGGTGTGCGCTGATGAAGTCGAAGTTCTTTTGCGTGCCTCTGAAGATCTCTTCACCCTCGTCTTTTTCCGCCGTGAAGCCGAAACTGAGGTTGTGCCGGTAGCGGTACCGGTAGCGCGTGTAAAGCTTGTAAGGGCTGCCCAGGTACACCTTGCTGTTGGCGCGCAGCGAATCCACCACGGCCGGGTCATCGAGGTCGGGAAGCGGGTCTCCGTTCGGGTAGTAGTACTCCTTGCCGAAGGGGTTCTTGCGGTCCATGGAACCGCGTCGTTCCTCCACGTTCACAATGCTTCGCACGGTCACCTCATGCGTGCCTTTGGTGAGCAGTTGGCCCAGTGTGGCCGTGGTACCCATGGGGTTCTCGCGCACCGTAACAAAGGGGCGTATCTGTTGAATGGTGCGCACATCGAAGCCGGGAATGGCCTGCAGCTCGTAAATGCTCAACAGCTTCCCATTGCGCCGCACGTGTTGTAGCAAGGCGCCGATCTGCACGTCGTTCAGCAGGAAGAGCGCGCTGAGCTCCTGTGCGTTGGTGTGGTTCAGGTCGATGGGGTCGAGGTAGCGGTCGGTGAGCACTTCGAAGAGGTTGGTCAGGTCCACATCGCTCTCATCGCCCAGCCGCTCGGCCGCTTCCTCAATGCGCTGCTCGACCAGGTCGCGTGGCACACCGTCCACCTGTGCACGCAGGCCACAGGCGAACAGCACCAATGCGCTTACGAGCAGGACTCTCATCATTTGAACCGGTAGTTGATCCCTATCACGGGTGTGGCGCCCAGTTGCGACCGTGCCACCACGGCCAGGTCGATATCGAGCTGTTTCAACCGGAACCCGGCGCCGAAATGCCCCTGCAGGTCACCGGTGCTGACACCCGTACGCAGGAATAGGACGTTGTTGGGGTTGTATTCCACACCGAACCGGAATCGCTCGGGACGGTCAATGTCCTTTTCCGCTTCGGCGGTCATCGACAGCTTTTTGCTGAAGATGTACACCAGGCCGGCACGCAACAGGGTGGGTACGCGCTCCTCGATCACCACGGCGCCATCGCCACTGGTGCCCAATAGGGCTTGCGTAGGGTTGTACAAGTGCGCGCCTATCCAGAGGTCGTTGGTGAGCCGTGCCTGCATGCCCAGCTCGGCGGTGAAGGCGCCTGTGCTGCCATAATTGTCCCCCAGCCGTACGCCCACATAGTTCAGTTGAATGCCCGCACGAAACCCTTCGTTGAGCTGCATGGCATAGGCCAGTCCGAAGCGCGTTTCGTTGTAGAGGTCGTAGCCGAAGCGGTCAGCAGCAATGCCGAACGCGCCTTTTCCAACGGGCAACGCAACGGCAAGGCCCTGTTGTGCCAGATCGCCACTGAGGAAATGTTGCTGGTAGAAGAGGCCGGCGGTGGCCTGTTCCAGACCCGCGATGCCCGCAGGGTTCAGGCGCAGGCTCCAAAGGTCTGCGGTGGCAATTCCGGTATAGCCCATGCCGGCCGCGCGTGCGCCAAGGGGCAGAGGGTCGCCACCGGCCGTAAGCCGCAGCGCCAGCAAAAAGCACAGTGGAAGGAGCGTGTTCCTCATCGCTCCGAAAGTAACGCTCCGGCCAATGCCCCGTTCATCCCGCCGCCCCGCGCCGATCCTTACCTTCGCCGACCCATTGGCGCAAAGCCGTTGGTCCACTTAGCCGTCATGTCACGCGTACACCTGCACGACCTCGATTTCGAGCTGTTCATTCCGGAGGCCGAGGTGAACGAGGCCGTGACCCGGGTTGCGGCCGAGCTGAGCGCGAAGTACGCCGGAAAGCGCCCGCTGTTCGTGGGTGTGCTCAACGGGTCGTTCTTCTTCGCTGCCGAACTACTGAAACGCCTCACCATAGAATGTGAGATCACGTTCGTGAAGGTGGCCAGCTACCACGGTACCAGCAGCACGGGCAAGGTCACCGACCTGATCGGCTTCAACGAGCGGATCGAAGGACGCGATGTGGTGATCCTGGAAGACATCGTGGACACTGGCAATACCATCGTCCACATACTCGACCTGCTGCGAGATCGGCACCCGGCAAGCATTAGCATCGCCACCTTGCTGTTCAAGCCCGATGCCTATAAACAGCACGTGGCCATTGATCACGTGGCCATTCGCATACCGAACGATTTCGTGGTGGGCTCCGGCCTCGACCACAACGGCCTAGGCCGCAACCTGCCCGGCATCTACCGGATCATTCCGAACGGACAATGAGCAAACTGAACCTTGTACTCTTCGGCCCTCCCGGGGCTGGCAAAGGCACACAGAGCGCCTTCCTGATCGAGAAATATGGCCTTGTGCACCTTAGCACAGGCGATCTCCTGCGTGCGGAGATCAAGGCCGAGACCGAACTGGGCCTGAAAGCCCAAGGCTTGATGGACCGTGGTGAATTGGTGGCCGACGACATTGTGATCGGCATGATCCGCAACAAGATGGAAGCCCACCTCGATGCCAAGGGCTTCATCTTTGACGGGTTCCCGCGTACGAAGGCGCAGGCCGAGGCGCTGGATAGCATGCTGGCCGCGAAGAACGAGCCGATCGTTGCGATGCTTGCCTTGGAGGTCCCTGAGGAAGAACTTGTTAAGCGTCTGCTCGGCCGCGGTGCCGTTAGTGGTCGTGCCGATGATCAGAATGAGAACGTGATCCGTACCCGCATCCGTGAGTATGAGACCAAGACCGCGCCCCTGAAGGAGTTCTATTCCGCGCAAGACAAGTTCAAGGCCATCAATGGAGTGGGTAGCCTGGAGGAGATAACTGCACGACTGATGGCCGCGATCGGCTAAGTGATACGTGTCCCATGTGCCCATTCGAAGGTGCGCACGTAGCTATATGAGCACATGACCTTATGAACTTCATCGACCATATCCGCATTGAATGCCGCTCCGGAAAGGGAGGGAAGGGCAGTTCGCACCTCCGTCGCGAGAAGTACATGCCCAAGGGCGGTCCCGATGGTGGCGATGGTGGCCGCGGTGGTCATGTGATCGTGCGTGGCAATGCCCAGCTTTGGACCTTGCTGCACCTACGCTACACCAAGCACGTTATAGCCGGCGATGGCGAAGTAGGCGGCAGTAATCAATGTTCGGGGTCCGCTGGACACGACCAGGTGATCGAACTTCCACTGGGAACGGTAGTGAAGGACGATGAGACCGGTGAAGTGTTGTGTGAAGTGACGCAGAACGGGGAGGAGCACGTGCTCTTTTCCGGTGGAAGGGGCGGCCTCGGTAACCAGCATTTCAAGACCAGCACCAACCAGACGCCGCGCTACGCACAACCAGGTGAGCCGGGCACCGAGAAATGGGTGGTGATGGAGCTGAAGGTCCTTGCTGACGTAGGCCTTGTGGGCTTCCCGAACGCGGGCAAAAGCACCCTGCTCAGCGTGGTCACGGCCGCTAAGCCCAAGATCGCCGATTACGCCTTCACCACGCTTACGCCCAACCTGGGCATTGTGCCCTACCGCGATCACAAGAGCTTCGTGATGGCCGATATCCCCGGTATCATTGAAGGTGCGCACGAGGGCCGCGGTCTCGGGCTTCGCTTCCTCCGCCACATCGAGCGCAATAGTGTGCTCCTCTTCCTGGTGCCTGCCGATTCCGACGATATCCGCCACGACTACCAGGTGTTGCTGAACGAACTGGAGCAGTATTCCCCCGATCTGCTGGATAAGCAGCGCCTAGTGGCCATCACCAAATGCGACATGCTCGATGCGGAGATGATGGCGCAGATGAGGAAGGAACTGCCGCACGGTGTGGACCATGTCATGATCTCCAGTGTGGCACGCATCGGTCTGGATGAGCTGAAGGACAAGCTCTGGAAGAAACTGCACGGGACCTTCCCTGCTGACCACGTGGAATGAGCCTGCTTCACCGCCTCGATGCCCTGGACCGCGAGGTCTTCCTGGCCTTGAACGGTGTGCATTGGCCAGGCCTCGATGCCTTCATGTGGCACGTGAGCGACCTGAAGCTCTGGGTGCCTCTGTACGTTCTGTTCCTTGTGGTGCTGCAGCGCCGCCATGGTTGGCGTGGCCTTGCTTGGTCGGTACCGGTCATCGCGCTCATGATCCTCTGTACCGACACGGGTTCCGTGCTCCTGTTCAAGAACACCGTGCAACGGCTGCGGCCCAGCCATGTGGTCGAATTGCAGGACCGCATACACCTCCTCGTCGATGGCGATGGTCAATTATATCGCGGTGGTCAGTTCGGGTTCGTTTCATCACATGCCAGCAACCACTTCGGTATCGCGGTCTTCATGACCGGCATATTGGCTGGAACGCCGCGATGGGCGGCACCTGCACTTTTCGTGTGGGCCGCGCTAATTGCCTACAGCCGGATCTATCTGGGTGTTCACTACCCGGGTGATGTGTTGGTGGGTGGTGCGTACGGCACGATCGTGGGCGCGGCCTTCTTGTTCATCTACCGTCGTATTGTGCGACGCGCAACGACCACCTGACCGATGAACATCTGGTTCGCCGTTTTTCTAGGAGGGGGAGTGGGCAGCATGATGCGCTATGGCATCACCCGGTTGTTGCTCGTACTTGATCTGCGTGGTGCGTTCCCCTATGCCACGCTGGCCAGCAATGTGCTTGCGGCCGTCCTGCTTGCCTGGCTCACGTTGCGCATGCAGAGTGAATGGGCCGGCCGCGATGCGTTGAAGGCATTCCTGGCCATCGGTGTGTGCGGCGGGTTCAGCACCTTCAGTACCTTCAGCTATGAGAATTTCCTGCTGCTCCGCGAAGGCCAGATCGGCTTCTTTCTGCTCAATACCATGCTGAGCGTGGGGGCGTGCCTGTTCGTCTTCTACATCCTTGCCCGTAACGCTTGATCACATGAGGTCCTTGTTCGTTCGCCTATCGGTCATGTCCGTCCTGTGCGCAATGGTGGTTGCCGCTGCCGCGCAAGCGCCCACCTGGCAGCATCCACCCAAGTTGGTCGTTGGTATCGTTGTGGACCAGATGCGCACCGATTACCTCTACCGCTATTGGAGCAATTTCGGTGAGGGCGGTTTCAAGCGATTGGCGGGGCAGGGCGCCTTCCTGCGTGACGCACACTTCGACTACGCACCAACCCAGACCGGACCAGGGCATGCCAGCGTGTATACAGGTACTACGCCCGCGCATCACGGCATCGTGGCCAACGATATGTTCGTTCGGTCCACCGGCAACATCCTCTATTGTGTGCAGGAT
>CAZQFG010000106.1:0-9654 GCA_964592515.1 uncultured Chryseobacterium sp.
TGCGCCAACAGCAGCGCCATGCTCTTTGTGGCTGCCAAGGTGAGCCAGTTCGCACTGTTGCCCCAAGGTCAGCCGGAAGCCAAGCGTCGTGTGCTGGCCATGGTGGAGCAGATGGATAAGGAGGGCTTCGGCAACTGCAGCAACACCGGTGCCTGCGAGGTGGAGTGCCCCAAGGGCATCAGCTTGGAGCACATCGCCCGCATGAACCGGGAGTACCTGGCTGCGAGCGTGACGAAGGAGTGAAGCTCGTCCAAGGACGATCGGAAAGGCCGTCATCGACGGCCTTTCTTGTTTCCCACCCATGAACCGTGGTGAACTCGAACCCGTGTCCCGTTAGCTTCGCCGAACATGCAGTTGAACAGCAAGCTCCCCCACGTCGGCACCACCATCTTCACAGTGATGAGCAAGCTCTCGCAGGAGTGCGGCGCCATCAACCTGAGCCAGGGCTTCCCGGACTTCCCCATCGACAGCAAGCTCATCGACCTGGTGGACAAGGCCATGAGGGCCGGTCACAACCAGTATGCACCGATGCCCGGTCTGCCAGCGTTGCGGGATGCGATCGTATCCAAAGTTGAGCGGCTCTATGGCTACAAGTACGATCCGGAAACAGAGGTCACGGTGGCGGCGGGCGGCACACAGGCCATCTTCACGGCCTTGGGTGCGGTCGTCCATCCCGGCGATGAGGTGATCATCATCGACCCGGCTTACGATTGCTATGCGCCTACGGTCGAGCTGTTCGGTGGCAGGCCCGTGCATGTGTGCCTGGGTGCGGACATGAAGTTCGATGCAGCAGCGGTGAAGGCGGCCATCACGCCCCGCACCCGCATGCTGATGATCAACACGCCGCACAACCCGGCAGGTACCATCCTGCGCGATGCGGACATGCGGTGGATCACCGACCTGCTGCGCGGCACCGATATACTGCTGCTGAGCGACGAGGTGTATGAGCATTTGGTCTTCGATGGCGAGCCTCACGCTTCAGCGATCAACTACCCGGAGCTGCGCGATCGCGCCTTCGTCATCTTCAGCTTTGGCAAGGTGTTCCACGCCACCGGTTGGAAGATGGGCTACGCCATGGCACCGAAGGCCATGATGGCCGAATTCCGCAAGGTGCACCAGTTCAATGTGTTCAGTGCGAACACGCCGATGCAGCACGCCTTGGCGACCTATATGCAAGAGCCTGCCAGCTACGAGCAGGTGTCGGCCTTCTACCAGGCCAAACGTGATCGCTTCGCTGCCGGCATGCGCAGTTCGCGGTTCAAGCTGCTGCCCTGCGAAGGCTCGTACTTCCAGACAGCGGATTACAGTGCCATCAGCAACGAAGGCGACCGGGCCTTTGCAGAGCGTGTGGCACGGGAGTTCGGTGTGGCCACCATTCCGCTCTCGCCGTTCTACAAGGAGCCACCGCCCGACCAACGGCTGCTGCGCTTCTGCTTCGCCAAGCAGGACGCTACCTTGGACGCCGCGATCGAGAAGCTATGCCGGATCTGAGGGTAACGCTGGTGCAGAGCCACCTGCACTGGGAAGATGCAGCGGAGAACCGCGCGCTCTTCGCCACCACGTTCAAGCAATTGCGCGGTGTCACCGACCTGGTGGTGCTTCCGGAGATGTTCACCACGGGCTTCTCCATGCGCAGCCGCGAGCTCGCCGAAGGCATGGACGGCCGCACAGTGGCCTGGATGAAGGAACAGGCCCAAGCGATGGATGCAGCGCTGTATGGAAGCGTCATCATTCAGGAGGGCGAACACTATTACAACCGCGGTCTGTTCGTTACGCCAGATGGCAAAGTGACCACCTACGACAAGCGCCACCTGTTCCGTTTCGCGAAGGAGACCGAACATTTCACGCCGGGGTCGAAGCGTGTGGTGGTGGAGTGGCGCGGTTGGCGGATCCTGTTGCAGATCTGCTTCGACCTACGCTTCCCTGTGTTCGCACGCAATCGTGGTGATTACGACGCTGCGCTCTACGTGGCCAATTGGCCCGAGGTGCGTCGCTACCCCTGGAGCCAGCTGCTCATTGCACGCGCCATCGAGAACCAGTGTTATGTGGTGGGCGTGAACCGTGTGGGGCAGGACGGCAATGGCCATCTCTACTCCGGTGATTCCGCAGTGATCGACCCGCGCGGTGCAGCCACGGCCATGGAGCCAAGTGTTGACGGCGCGTTCACCTTCACCCTTGATCGCAAGGCACTGGAGGATTTCCGCTCCGTTTTCCCGGTAGGATTGGAGGCCGATCGCTTCGACCTGCGGCCCTGATCACCGTAATACCTGGACCTGTCCCATCTGCTGTTGTTCCATGCCGATGGTGCCGTCCTCGTCCGTGTAGAACTTGTAGGTGAGACGCCATACGTACATGTCGTTCTTCACCACTTCACCGCGGTAAGTGCCATCCCATCCCATCTCCATGTCGGTGGTCTCGTACAGCGCTTCGCCCCAACGGTCGAAGATCATCAGTCGTATGGAGGCAATGCTCTTTCCCACGGGAATGAACACGTCGTTCAGGCCGTCGCCATTGGGCGTGAAGGTGTTCGGGATGAAGATGGTGGCCGGGCAATATTCGATCACTTGTGCACTGTCGCGCGCGCTGCAATCATATGCGTTGGTCACGTTCACGTAGTACCAGCCATAGGCGCTGGCCAAGATCACTTGGGTGGTGGCGCCGGTTGACCAGCTATGCTGCGAACCACTGTTCCCGGCATCGATCACCACATAGCGCGGTGCATCATCGAGGCACGTGTGGAACTCATTCACCGCCATTCGCACAGGTGAAGGATTGAACAACACAGTGATGGCATCGTTGCGAACGCATCCATTGTTCACGCTCACTGAATACGTTCCGGCAGTGGTCACGTTCAGATAGCGCCCGGTCGAGCCGTTGCTCCATGCATACGTTGAACCGGGATTTCCCGCATCCAGCACCAGCACTTGTCCTTCGCAGAGCGCGGTATCAACACCGAGATGCACGGTTGGTGGTTGTATCACGTTCACCAGGGCATCGAAGGTCGCCGAACAACCACTGCTGTTCGTTACAAGTACGGTGTAGGTGCCGCTGGTCGCGGGGTTGATGCTCTCCGTGGTGGCACCAGTGTTCCAGAGATAGGTGCTGCCCGCATTTCCCGCATCAAGGGTAATGGGCTCATCGGCACAGCGTGATACGTCCTGCAATTGGTCCACAGGCGACGGGACTTGCGCGATGGTGATCGCATCGCTGCTGCTGCATGCACCGTTCGTTACAGTAACAGTATAGCTACCTGGGCCAACGGAGATCGTGGGTGTAGTGGCACCGTTGGACCAGGCATAGGTGGCGTTCAGGTTCGTGGCATCGAGCGTGGTGGTAGTCCCCGCGCACAGCTCCAGGTCGGCTCCAAGGTCCACGGAAAGCGCGGGCAAAAGGATCACGGTAGCGTCGAAGGTTGCGGAGCAGTTCGCCGTTGTGGTCACGGTCACGGTGTAGGTGCCGCTGGCCGTGGGTGATATCGTTTGTGTGGTGGCTCCGGTGGACCAGATGTAGTTACTGCCGGCGTTGCCCGCGTTCAATGTTACCGGCGCAGTAATGCAGCTTGTCACATCCTGGAGCGCGTCCGATGGCAGTGGGTTGAATTGCAGCATGATGGCATCCGAGCTGCTGCATCCGTTCGCGTTCGTTACTGTGACAGCGTAGGTGCCTGACGTGGCGGCCGTGATGGTCTGCGTTGTAGCGCTGTTGTTCCACAGGTAGGTGCTGCCGGGGTTTCCTGCGTTCAACACGACACCGTTCGAACCGCAGAGCGACTGATCGGGCCCGAGGTCCACGTTGGGCATGGCAAAGAGCGTTATGGTGAACGCAGTAGTGGCCTGGCAGCCTTGTGCATCGGTCATGGTGACCGTGTAGTTGCCGCTGCTGCTCGGCGTGATGGACGGCGTGGTGGCCCCGTTGCTCCATTGGTAGGAAGTGGACGCTGTGGGTGCGTTGAGCGTGGGAGGGGACGCCGCACAGGCACTTGCGGTCGCTGTGGTGGGCGTGCCCTCGAAGGCGCGCGAGATCACCACTTGGTCGCTTACCGAGCATCCGCTAGGGTCGCTCACGGTCACGGAATACGTGGCGGAAGCGTTGGTGGTGATGAACGGCGATGCTGTTGAGGGTGCGCTCAAAGTGGTGGCTGGGGTCCAACTGAACGATGCGTTGGGCACATTGTGCTGAACCGCTAGCTGATGGCCCAGTGTAGTGCACAGTGTCAGGTCCGGTCCTGCGTTGGCGGTGTAGCCGCCATTCACCGTGATCGTAATGCTCTGCGTAAGGCTGCAACCGCTTGCATTGTCGGTGGCGGTGCAGGTATAGGTCGTTGTCTGTGTCGGTGTGGCCGTGGGGTTGGCTATGGAAGTGCTGCTGAGCCCGGTGCCTGTCCAAGCGATCGCCATGTCTGAAGCGCCGGTCACGATGGCCGAGAGCGATACGCTCTGCCCTTGGCAGATGGTGGTGCTTGCGGCGGTTACGCTGAGCGCGCTCAACTGACCCACCGTGATGGTGGTGCTTCCTGTTGCTGTGCAACCGTTGGAGTTGGTGGCGGTCACCGTGTAAGTGGTGGTCTGTGCCGGCGTAGCGTAGGGGTTGGCAATAGCAGTGTTGTTCAGGCCGCCACTGCTTGGAGACCAGGCATAGGTGATACCCGTACCTGAGCTCGGGGTCGCATTCAGCTGAATGCCATTCGCGGAACACAACGTGGTGCTGGGCGTGGTGGCCAGGGTGAAGGCGGGGGCCACTTGCACCCAAACGGAATCGCGGTACTGGCAACCGGCCAAGGGATCGGTAGCGGTGAGCACATACCAGCCGGAACTTGTCGGTGTGGCCACTGGACCAGCGCTCGTTGCATTGTTCAATGTACCGGCCTGACCCCAGGAATACGTGGCATACGTGGCATCGTAGCGAGCGATGTAGACATCGTCAAGGTTCCAGTTGTCCTCGCCAGCGCCCGAGTTTGCCAGTTGCCGCCAGCGGAACATCACGTTGGGACCTTGGGCCGCAGGGGGTATGGTCGCATCAATGGCCGTGAGCGAAGGGTATACCGCTTCGTTGTAGCTGGCCACCAGGCCCCACGAGAGTCCGTTGTTGGTGGAGTACTCGAGCACCACATCTTCACCGGGGTCGGCGTCATCGCATGGTGCTGCGCCGGTCGCGATGTTCAATTTGAAGCGGACGCTCCCGCCACCGGTCGTGTTGTAGGCTACCGTTTGTGCCGAACGCTGGCCATTGCCGTTGAAGTAGAGGGCCGGGTTGCCGCCATTGCTGCATGTGGTGGTCACAGTACCGCCTTGAATGGCGCTCCACATGCTGCTGGGCGCGGTGTTCAGCGCATCGTGTGCGAGGGTGCGCAGTACGCGGCTGCCCAGTTGCGTGGTGTTGCCTGCGCATACCGTGGCTGGCGTGGCCGTGGTCTCGAGGTCGAGGATAGCGCCAGGCTGCACGGTGACCAGAATGCTGTCCACCATGCCACCGCACCCAATGGGACTGGAGACCGTGACCCTGTACCACGTGGTGCCCGTTGGCGTGGCCACAGGTGCTACTGGATCGCTCATATCCAAGGTGGCCGATGGGCTCCATTCAATATTGAACCAGGCGGTGCTCGGTGGCGGCGTCAGTGCCAACTGCACGGGCTGGTATTGGCATACGCTGATGGTGGGGGCTCCATTGGCAGAGAGCGCTGTGGGTATGGTGAGCGGAGCACCGACATGATAGGTGAATGAACGGGGGCAACCGCTTACGGCCTGTGTGCCTGTGACCGTATAGCTCTCGTTTCCCGTTGGCTGTACCTGCAGGGTCGCCGAAGTGCCGATCACCACGCTCGGGGCACTGGCTGTGGTCCATTGTAGAGATGCCAATCCTACGGGCGAGGTCAGTGTAACAGGGCCGCCTCCGCAGATCAACGAATCCTGCGAGGCCGCAGTACTTCCAATATCGTTCACGGATGCGGCGTAGCTCTCGCCGAAACCGATGCCGAACATGTAGGCCTGGAAGCTCACGGTGCTCTGCAATCGATTGATGCCCTGGCCGACGTTCACCCTGGCCCATACACGGTCCGTGCATCCGGGGTAGCCTTGGAACAGAGCGGGGCTTACGGGGTTGCCGTTCAGTAGCAATGGCGCGGTAATGCCCGAAGGCATCACCACGGTAATGCTATGTTGATTGATCTGTGCTGAAGTGGGCGTGTGGAACGATGCTGTGCGCGTGGTGCGTGTATCAGGCGACAGGATGAACATGGATGGATCGCCATTCCCGGCACAAGCATATCCTTCCATGAACTGTGCAACACTGATCGGACGGTTCGCCTGGATACACACCGGTGTATTGGTGCCGTTCACTTCATGTTGTTGACCGGCGTTCAGGGTGATCGGGGCGCCATTGCCAATGGTCACCACCGTGCCGTTCTGGTCGGCCATGATGCGATAGGTGACCGACGTGGTGCTGTTCACTGGCACGGTGAGGAACCGCGTGCCCCAGGTATTGCGGGGCATCAATTGCTCGAAGATGGCATCGCATGCGGAACAGCCTCCTGGGACGCTGGCGCACATGGAACCACCAATGACCGCGAAGGGTCGGCAAGGGCCGCTCTGGTCAGTACCCTCGATCAGGGTCCCCGTAAGGTCGGCCACATCGGACAAGGCCTGTACTTGATAGGTCTGCCCTGCGTTCAGGTCCACGGTGAACGGAACGCCAGCGGGCCTGCCACCTGTCGTGTTCGCTGTTGGGGTGATCTGCACCTGGGTGCCATCTTCTGTAGCAATGATCAACAATTCGCTGCGGTGCAGGTTGTTGAAGTTGGGCAGGCCCTTGTACGCATCCACACGGTAGCTGGTACCGATGGACTGCTCTGGAAGCACTTGGGTGAGGTCGTGCGTGTAGTTCTGGAAACTGGTCACGAACACGTTCACGCTATCGCTCGTCTCCACCAGCACGGCTTTGTTCAGTACGGCTTCGCTCCCAGTGTTCTCGGCGCTCAGAGGTACATCGATAACGGCCACAGCGTTCGCAGCAATGGAGAACGGATAGCTCCATCCCGTCAAGGGGATGCTCACGGTGCCACTGGTGGCAGCGCGCGGCATAATGTGGACCTTGAGGCTCTGGGCGCCGAACCCGTTCTGCATGAAACCGGTCCAGAAGCGTTTGCCCCGCGTAGGCAGTTGTTCCGGGCCTTGCGCCACGGACTGGAGCGCCGTGCCCAGTACTAGGGCAAGGAGCAACAAGAAAGGCAATGGACCACGTATTGTCTTGAAGCGGACAGGCATTTGATCGGACCAGCCCCTTCCTGGGGGCGCGGCCGTTCTACGCCGAATGAAGTGCTGGGGTTCCGGGAGTCGGTAAAGTGATCCGGAACGAGGTCCGGGCTCACTCCACGGTCCACTCCAGGCCAATATCCCAGGCAGCGCGGATATTGATCTTCTTCGGATATGGCCAAACTCGTTCCGGCTGCAGGTCCTGGCGAAGGTCGCCCGTATCCCATTGGCCATTGCCGTTGTGGTCGGCGATCAAGCGGAGCTCATGCGCACCGGGTTGCGATCGGGCCCAGGTCACATTGTATTGTCCCAATGGCAAGGGGGTACTGCGAACAACGCGTCCCTGGCCATCAAGCAGCAACAGGACGAGTGGCACATTGGGCTCCTCGTTGAACTTCAGTTGAACGCGCACAACGCCTGTGTTCCGGTCATCCGCTGGGCTGAGCTCGGTCCGCAGGGTATCGTTGGTCCCCCCATGCAGGTCGTGGAATGCTTTCGGTAGTGCTGTTAGATGCACATTGTTCTTTGTCGGCACTGGGCTATGCAACTTGAAGGTCCGGCTTCCGGTACGTTCCATCGTGAAGGTCGCATGCACACTATCCACAACCAATTGCACGCGTGTATCGTCGAACGCATCCACGGGGCGGGAAGCAGTGATCACGACCTCGGTCCCCCCACTGTTATCGTTCATTCGGGCACGCAGTCCCAAGTAGAACTCCGGCTTCTCGGGCACCCTGTAACGCACGGTATCCACCACGCCGGTCTCTGTTGAGACCTCGTAGCGTCCTTCGCTCAGCAATGTGGTGTCCGATGGCCATAGCACTACCGTATCGCGCGTATCATTCCATTCGGGCAGCCATTGTAGCCTACCACCGGAGCGGGCCACATCCACAATGCGGATGTCCTGCGTGGGGCGTGCGAGAACGATCCTCAACGACCGGTCCGGGAGGGTCTTGCTATCGCGAATGAGCTGTCTGGCAGGCATTTCCTGGAAAAGACGAAGGATCGCGGGTGTTCCTACACGATCAGATAGGGCGGATGCCACGGCCGTGTTCAGAAAGGCGATCTCCTCGTTCGGCAGGTCGTACTTGTAGTTGGCGTTCTTGTCCCGCAATGCGCGCAGTACGAACAGTCCTTCCGGCAAATGTGCGAACCGGTACATGCCTTCCGCGTTGGTCTTGACCGCATAAGCAGGGCGGCCGGTCCTGAAGGCCAAGGTGTCCGCAGGTTGGTAGAGCAGTACCATCACATCCTTCTCGGGCGCTCCGGTGCTGGCATTGGTCACGGCGCCTGTGATCGTGCGTGCGTCGATCACAGGACCGGTGGAGAACACATGGTCAAGCCCGGCCGTAGGGTTGCCCTCGGTAAGGTCCTTTATCGCTTCGCCGAGGGTAACTACATAGGTGGTGTTCTCGAGCAGAGACGACCGCAGCTCAATGGTCACCTCTTTGGAGCCTGATAGCTTGAACTTGGGCGTGCCGGTAAGCGGGGGGGAGAACAGGATGCGCTCCGAGGCCCGCTCCAGTTGGATGCGCTCATCGAAACGAAGTGCGATGTGGTCGCCTTTGAAGTCCGTGGTGAGGTTGCCAGGGCTGGCCGAGATCAGTTGGGGTGGTGTGCTGTCCTTTTCGCCACCACTGACCTCGCGCACCTGGGCGCAACCGGCCAGGAATGTCCAAGCGATCAAAAGAGCGCACCAAGGCTTCATCCAAGCAGGGGCTGAAGGATCTCGCAGAGGTGTTCCAGCGCATGCGCGTCGATCACGCTGAAGTCATTCAAGCGTTCACTGTCTATGTCCAGCACCGCGGCCACGCGTCCATCGCTGTCCAGGCAGGGAACCACGATCTCCGACCGCGATAGCGCGCTGCAAGCAATGTGTCCTGGGAAGTTGTGCACGTCCGGAACGATCACCGTGCGTTCTTCGGCCCATGCGGTGCCACATACCCCGCGACCATGTGCAATGCGTGCGCATGCCACAGGGCCTTGAAATGGACCGAGCACCAGTTCGGCGCCCATTACACGGTAGAAACCGACCCAATGCCAACCGAAGGCCGTGCGTAATGCGGCGGTCATATTGGCCATGGCCGCTATCGGATCACGCTCTTCGCCGAGCAGTTCGCGAAGCTGGGGGGTCAATGCCGCGTACAGGGCCACTCGGTCATGGGTGTTCGGCAGCGTGAGGGTCTCCATGTTGAATGGCTGGAAGGGGCGCCAAAGGTACCCGCTAGGCGCACGCTACCGTGAACAGGCTGACGCGGATCCCCGGCACCTGTGATAGTGCTTTTACACAGCCTTCAATGGTAGCCCCAGTGGTCACCACATCGTCCACCAGAAGCACATGGCGGTCCTTCAGGGCCATGGGGTCGGGCAGGTGGAAGGCTTCTTTCACGTTGGACCATCGGTCCAT
>CAZQFG010000107.1:0-7401 GCA_964592515.1 uncultured Chryseobacterium sp.
GGTGAACAACGAACGCCTGCTGTCCGGCGAAACACAACGCTTCCAGGCCGGCGAGAGCTCCCTCTTCCTGGTGAACGCACGCGAAGTGCCCCTCATCGATGCGCGCATCCGGCAGGTGGAGCTCGATGCCCGCCTGCGCAAGGCCTGGTTCGCGCTGGACCACGAGGCCGGTACCCTTTGGAACGCCTGGCAACGCTAACCCACGAGCACCATGATCCATGTGACCTTTCAGACCCGCACCGTGGAAGCCGCCGAACGCCTCGCCGCCCAGCTGATGGAGCGCCACCTGCTGCTCTTCCCCACCATGGACACCGACCACGAGGAACTGATCTGGGCCGACGGCAAGCTGATCCGCACCAGCCAACTGCTGCTGCAAGGCATGAGCAAGGCCCTGCTGTACCGCGAGCTGGAACGCGTGGCCATGGAGCTGCTCGGCACCGACCTGGTGCGCATGCACGCCACACCCATCACCAACATGGACCCCGAGGCCCAACGCCTGCTATTGGAGCAGACCGCCAAAGTCTAAGGCCCATGCCACGCACCCTGTCCATCGCCTTCGCGCTGCTGTTCGGCCTCGCCGCCACTGCGCAGTTGAACAACCGCTTGGATGCCGTGCGGGCCATACAGGAGGGCGACATCGCGCTGCGCCTGGGCAACAGCGAACAGGCCCTGCTGCACTACACCAACGCCATTCAGATGGACATGGCCTTTGCCGACGCGTACATGAAACGCGCAGCACTGCTAAGCCGCTTGGGCCAGTACACACAGGCCATGGCCGACATGGACCGCGCCCTGCAACTGAACCCCTACAGCGAGTATATCTACGACCGGCGCGCCAAGGTGCGGCTGCTGGCCAACGATGTGAAGGGCGCCGAAGCCGATTGGGCCATGGCCATTCAACTGCACCCCTACGACGACCTGCTGCGCGAACACCGCGCCGATGCCTGGTTGAGCATGGGCGATCTGGCCCGCGCGCAGGCCGAACTGGACAGCCTGGTGCTGCACCGGCCGCAAGACCCTGTGCTGCTGATGAAACGCGGAGCGGTGGAACTGCAACTGGGCAATGCGCCCGAGGCCCTGGTGTGGTTCGATCGCGCACAGGCCCTTGGCCCGCGGCTGGCCCTGGTACACGACCTGCGCGGTGTGGCCCTGATGAAGTTGAGCCGCTGGAACGATGCCCTCGCCGCCCTGAACAAGGCCCTGCAACTGGACCCCGACATGGACCTGGCCTACTACAACCGCGGCCTGGTACACCTGCAACTGGGCCTGCCCGAAAAGGCGCGCGCCGACATGGACCACGCCCTTACCCTGGGCCGCGACAAGGCCCACATCTTCTTCCAACGCGCGCTGGTGCGCAAGCGCGATGGCGACCTGGTGGGCGCCGAAGCCGACTACGACCGCGCCCTGGAACTGGCCCCCGATTACATGGAGGCCCAGTACAACCGCGCCTTTGTGCGCAAGCACCTGGGCGACCACGCGGGCGCCTTGGCCGATGTGGAACGCACCCTGGCACTGGCCCCCGACGATCCCGAGGCGTGGACCATGAAGGGCAACCTGCACCTGCTCTACGGCGAGCACACCGAGGCCATTGCGCACTACGACAGGGCCATCAGCCTTTCGGCCACCCACGCGCAAGCCCTGTACAACCGCGGCCTGGCCTACCACATGACCTACCGCCCCCTGCAAGGCTGCGACGATCTGCGTCGTGCCGCCTCGATCGGCTCGCGCGAGGCCGAGGGGATGCTCCCGTTCTTTTGCGCCTTCTAACGCCACCCAACGCCCCATGTACCAACCTTTCATGGACCACATGCCCCAGCTGGTGGAGAGCGGCGTGTGCCTGCTCGCCTACCTGGTGCTGCGCCGCTCCAGCCGCCTCATTGTGCGCCGTGCCGTGCGCCGCTCATCGTACAAGGCCAGCGAGGAGAAAGGCATCCTGCGCCTGCTGGACCTGCTCTTCGTGGGCCTGCTCGCCGTTACGCTCACCGCCATCTGGGGCATGGAGCAGAGCGAGATCCTCGTCTTCGCCACCTCCGTGATCACCGTGCTCGGCGTGGCCTTCTTCGCCGAGATGTCCATCCTCTCCAACATCACCGCCTGCGTGGTGCTCTTCTTCCAACACCCCGTGAAGATCGGCGACCACATCCGCGTGCAGCTCGATGACCAGGAACTGGAAGGCGAGCTGGTGGACATCACCTACTTCTTCGTCTTCATCCGCACCGCCGCTGGCGGCACCGTTTCCGTGCCCAACGCCGCGCTGCTCAAAGGCCCCTTCACCATCCTGCACCGGCCCACCACCTGATCCGCCGCCACCCCCATGGACCTCCAGCTCCTTGTTGCCAACCTCACCAACCCCACGCTGCTCTTCTTCGCGCTGGGCATCGTGGCCTTCCTGGTCAAGAGCGATCTGGAGATCCCCCCCAGCACCGTCAAGTTCATCAGCCTCTACCTGCTCTTCGCCATCGGCTTCAAGGGCGGGCAGGAACTGGCGCACGAGCACCTCAACGCCCAGTTCACCGCCGAGCTGCTCTTCGGCATGGGCATCGCCAGCGCCATACCGCTCTACACCTTCTTCCTGCTGCGCAAACGCCTGGGCGTGCAGAACGCCGGCGCCATTGCCGCCGCCTACGGCTCGGTGAGCGCCGTGACCTTCGTGGCCGCCAGTGGCTACCTGGAGGCCAAGGAACTGCCCTTCAGCGGGCACATGGTGGCCATCATGGCCCTTATGGAAAGCCCCGCCATCATCGTGGGCATGGTGCTGCTGATGCGCTACGACAAAGAGGGCACCACGCGCCCCAGTTTGCGCCACATGCTGCACCACAGCCTCACCAACGGCAGCGTGCTCATGCTCATCGGCAGCCTCCTCATCGGGCTGGTGGCCGATACCAAGCAGGCCGAAGGCATCAAGCCCTTCACCACCGACATCTTCAAAGGCTTCCTCGCCGTGTTCCTGCTGGAAATGGGCATGGTCACCGCCGCGCGCTTCGGCGCCTTCCGCAAATACGGCGGCTTCGTATCGCTGGTGGCCCTGCTGCTGCCGCTGGCCAACGGCTGTGCCGTGGCCTGGCTCAGCGGCTACATCACCCCCGGCGTGGGCGACCGCTTCATGTTCGCCATCCTCGCCGCCAGCGCCAGCTACATCGCCGTGCCCGCCGCCATGCGCCTCGCCGCCCCCAAGGCCGATCCCGGCCTCTACATCCCCATGGCCCTCGGCGTCACCTTCCCCATGAACATCACGCTGGGCATGCCGCTGTATTATGCTATTGTGGTGGGGTAGGGGCGTTACGATCCTGCGTACACCTGCACCACATCACCAGCCCACGTTACCACATCGCCGTACCAGCTACGGCTGAATGTTGTGTTGGTAATCAAGCATCGCTGCATGATAGGTTCGAGCACCTCAAGCGCTTCCACCTTTCCGCGTTGAAGAGCGATAAGATGAAGGCATGCATCTATCGCCGCGCTTTGTGGACATCCGCTATGGTCGATCACCACGACCACGGTTCTCCATTTGGCACCGAGTAGTTGCCATTGATCGCGAGGTGGTCGCCATCTGCACCGCACGGTGAAGCGCGTTTCCGTGGGAATAGGAAAGCCCAACTTGACCAGCTCTGCATGATAGCGTGTATTCATCGCTGGTCTTGCATTACTTTCTGTTCAAGCACCAGCGCGATGATGCACTTGTAATGGTCAGCCAACTTCCGGGCCTCATCGGCATCGGAGCATTCCTCCATCACGAAATCCGGGATTGGGGTATGCCCGGTTTCGAGGTATTCGGCGGTGTGGCGCCATGCATTGGCGCGGGCTTCAAGACCATCCAGCAACTGACCTAGGTCGAAGGCGTTTAGGCGGATGACGTATTCCTTGTCATTCTGCATGAAGCTAGGTTAGGCACTCCCTGGCAGAAAAGCCAGGCTTTACTCTAGCACACGGCAGCCAGCTGCGATCAAGTGGTCGTAGGTCTCGTCCAACTCGGGAATAAAGCGCGGAACACAGATAAGCACGCCTTCACGGCCACGTGTCAGCAATACGCGGTATGCGTTCAATCGCAGGCGGAGCGGATCATCCACGTCGCCGCGTTTTTGGTAGCGCATGGCCAAGGCATCGTCCCAGTGTCCATCTTTCCGGACAAGGTCTGTACCCCAGACCAAGAGGCTGTGGTCCAATTCCAAGCCTTGTGCGGAGAACTCACTGATCGCATCGTTCAACCGTCTGCAAGAGCTGGGTGAACTTTCAGGGTCGGCGTACCAAGGTCCTGCGCGGAAGGTCAAGGTCTTCACTTTCTGGAAGTCCAACTCATCGAGGCCTTTGTCACGCCCTCCCGTCAACAGTCCGTAGCGTGCTTCCGGCTGGTCTCGGTACTTCTCCCACAGAAATGCTTTCGCTTGATGCAGATCCCTCGTGATGCGTATCTGATAACCTTGGGACCAAAGTCGGTCGACCAGCGTCCTAAGCTGCTCCGTTGTGTGCGTCCCATCCATCAAGGCACTGGCCCATTCACTCAGTCCGTGCGCAAAATGGAAGCGCACGGAACGGGCTAAGTGCAATGAATCGATGGACCTGTAGGGTATGCCGCATGCTTCGAAGATCGATGCGAAGCGTGACGGGCCGCTCACATCCCAAATTTCCCCGCCTCGCTGCACCGCATCGGCCCATAGCTCCATACCGCCTTCTTCGCCTGTGTAGATCTGCTGTCCTTCGCCGATAAGGCCGATCACAACTGACCATGACGGGATGCGCCCTGCGAACTGAATGAAGGAAGCTGGCTCGGAAATGGCCTTCGGATCCTTGTGCTTCTCTTGCACACGATGCGCATCCCAAGCACGTTGGGCTTCGTCGAAGATGAGGACGTGGTGCGGCGGGGCAATCGACCTCCTGCTTGAGTAGCGCTTCACAAAATCCTTCACGTTTTGGACGAACACCTTGCCTTCCCCTCCGGCACGACGCATCTCGTACTGGAGCACATCCACCAATGGTTTATTGCCAGAGAGGAATACCGCTGGTGCGCTCGGCTTCTGACCATTGGCCATTGGCTCGGCCAGATCATCGAGAAAGTGCTCGTGGGCGATCTGAAGTCCCACATAGGTCTTGCCGGCACCGGGGACGCCGCTCACGAGCACCAACTTCCGCCTTTGCTGCTGGTGCGTCCGGTGTATCTCCTCTACAACGGCCCTGAGTGCTTCATGCGTCACTTCGTCTATCCGCTTGATCCGGGGAAGTGCTTGGTTGCTGAAGTATGCACGGACAGCTTGTACTAGGGATGGAGGGGGCTGGTGATTGTATTGGTCGAGGAATCGCTCCAACGCGATCGGTGCCTTATCAGGTGCCTCGAAGCGGAGCACCTCAGAGTGCAGCTTGTCGACATTAGTAAGAGTGATCCACTCCTCTCTGCGCTCGACACCTGGCATCCCATAGTTCACTACAAGCGCATGCACGGGAACACCATCTTCCCCGCAAAGTGCATGGTTAGTATATATCCGGCGCGCGTAGTCGGCCACTTGCTCCAAATAGGCTTGGCCGGTTTGGCCATCGCCCTTCAGTTCCACCACCAATACAGCTCCGGATATCAGTAGGATAACATCAGCGCGCTTCTGGGAATGTGGCAGGCCATATTCAAATATGGCCGAATAGTCCTGCGCCAAGGGTTGTATATCCAGCACTTTCCCCGCTTCCACTTTGATCAAAGGCAATGAGCTGTTCCATGCCCTGATCTGCTCCGGTGTGGAATCTTGAACGAACGTAACTAGCGCATTCACCATTTCACTCGTGGACGCGCCACGTAGAACAGGGAACGAACCAGCCCAGCCAGCATCCATAGTGCCTTGGAACAGAGAAATGGGAGTGCTCATTAGGTATACGCCGAGCAAGGTAGCCAGTGCGAGTTCATCTCATACTCACCGACATAAGTCTGCCATACGCCCCCTTTATTCCGAGCCCATTTCGCTAACGCGACCGTAGCCCAATGCTTCAAGGCCTATGAAGGCCAGCCATTGACCTTTCCTGTCGAAGCGGCAGGTCCGAAAGCCGAGTACCTGGAATACCACAGGAACAAGGTGTTCGATAAGCCCAAGACCTTAGTCCGCTCAGAACCCCCACCGCTCCCGATGCTTCGCCAAGTTTTCCGTTGCGGGCCAGTAGCGCTTCTCGCTGGGTAGAAGCAACCGTTTGCCGGCGAAGGGAGTGATGGCGTGGGTGCTGTTGCTTTCCGATAGATCGGGCGTCACTAGCACCGTATGGTCATCGGTAATGCTGATGAGCCCGCGATCGAAGGCGCGGTGCATGTTGGGGCAGAGCGCGATGCCGTTGCTTATGGTGTCGTCGAAGGAATCGGCCCACGGCACAATGTGGCAGGCATCGATGAGGTTGATGGAGCGGCGGTTCTGCACACGCAGTCCGGTAATGGCACAGCGGTGTTCGTACAGCTCGGGGATCTTGCGCTTGAAGGCAGCGCCACGAAGTACTTGTTCTTCTTCTTCCTCGTCCTGCAGCCGTTGTAGCTGTCGGGCCACGTAGGCCGCTGGGCTGTCGTGCGCGATGTGCTCTGCGATATCGCCGATCTGGTCCGGCAGTTCGTCGGGCATGGTTTGGCCATTGAAGTAATAGGCCATCAGGGTAAGGCGGTCGGCGGCGCGGTGCTCGGGATATTGCCAGCGTTTGTACACATCGCGCCGCAGTTCGGCCCACGCTTCGAAAGCGATCAGTGCGCCAAGGCTCTTGATATCGCGGCCACGCGTTAGCGCATGCTCGAAGCCGGGCAAGGTGTGGAGGTTCCACAAGCCGGAGGGCTCGTTCTTCAGATAGAAGAAGGGCAGGTAGAAGCGCCTTTGGAAATCGCCTTGCCTCACCAGCACGGACCAATAGCCATTGAATAGGTTGATCAGCTCAGGCGAAGGTTCGATCCTGTTGTTGATGATATACCCTTCATCGAACGCCTTCAGCACGGCCAGCAGTAGGACCGGTTTGTGTGGTGCCCGGCCATTGGCCCTTTTCAAGCGGAGATGGTCGGGTAGGCTGGCCGCTGGCATGGCTAGCAAGATAGGTGGCCTTCACAAACCTCCCCAGCCCCTCCGCCAAGGCGGCCTATTACCTAACAAACCCTGGCCTCCGGCCACCTGAATGCACCCCGGCCAAGAGGCCAAGGAACCCCAAGGCCCTAGAGCGCAAGCGACGCTGTCTCAAAGTGCATCTATACCATATATATACTGTCCGCAGTCTGCCCGGACTTGGACCTAAGTCCCTCGAACATGGACCCAGATGAGCCGAACTTGGACCCAAGTCCCTCGAACTTGGACCCAGATGAGCCGAATTTGGACCCAAGTCCCTCGAACATGGACCCAGATGAGCTGAACTTGGACCCAAGTCCCTCGAACATGGACCCAGATGAGCTGAACTTGGACCCAAGTC
>CAZQFG010000107.1:7501-9601 GCA_964592515.1 uncultured Chryseobacterium sp.
TTGGACCCAAGTCCCTCGAACATGGACCCAGATGAGCCGAACTTGGACCCAAGTCTCTCGAACATGGACCCAAACTCGCCGAACTTGGACCCAGTTTTGGGAAAACTGGACCCAAAATGAACGAGGAACGGTAATGCACCGTCCCACCCGTGGCCTGGTGGGTGGGCCATAGGGGTGGTTCCGAGGTGGGGTGGTGCGGGCCGATCGCGCTGGAACGCACATTGTGCGGCTTGCTGCAAAAGCAGGGTGTTCGTTACCCCAAAGGCATCGGGAATTCTCCCGAGGGATAGTGCGTTAACAGCAGGTCGGCCTTTGCGAAATAGGAGGACGACCATTTCTTGGCAAGGGGTGCACGACCTACAACCGCCCCGGCCCTGTGCCGGGGTTGTTGTTTTTGGGGGTATGTGTGCCACTGGCAAGGGCGCCCGCTGGCAAAGCATACATTTGAAAGAGAACCCCTGCGCCATGCACCTCCGTCCGCACACGACACTCGCCTTGTTGGCAGCCCTACCATGCCTGGCACAGCCCGGTCCGTTCCTGCACGCCGATCTGCAGTATGCCGCACATGTGTGTACCGATACCGCATACGCGGTGGATGCGGTGCAGGTGGGCGTGGGCGAGGTGGTGGACCTGGGGGTGGCCAACCGCGGTTGCCTGGTGGGCAGCGAGCACATGGGGGTGTGGATGCACTTCCAAGCGGCCACGGCCGGGCAGGTGGGCTTTACCGTGGCGCCCGTGCAACCTGCGGACTATGACCTTGCGGTGTGGGGCCCGTTCACGGCGCCGCCCTGGACACTGGGAACACCGCCCGTGCGTTGCAGCTTTGCCGGGTTGAACGGTGCCGGTGGCCTCAACTACACCGCCGTGGACCTGAGCGAGAGTGCGGGGGGCGATGGCTGGGTGCGCTACCTGGATGTGCTGCCCGGTGAATGGTACGTGCTTTACGTGGACAATTTCAGCATGAGCGGGTTGGACTTTTCGCTGACCTGGCAATTGCAACAGGGCGCCACATTGGCCTGCCTACAACCCCCGGGCGCCATGATGGAGATCCCTGCGGGGCCGCTATTGCCCGGAGGCACTGCCGCTTTCGCTGACCAGAGCTCCAACCACCCTTACGCTTGGGACTGGGCGTTCCCCACGGGCCTGCCCGCCACCAGCCAGGAGCGCGACCCGCAGGGCATTGCCTTTGCCGAGGTGGGTTGCCATGCGGTGCAGCTGACCGTGTACAATGCGGCGGGCAGCAACACGGCCACCATCCCCTGTGGCGTGGTGGTGGAGGTTTCCACGGGCTTGGTGAGCCATGCACCCGCACGGTTCGCGATACGACAAGGACCGACGGAACTGCGCATTGTTCCCGCTGATGCACACCAGGACGTGGAGGTACAGCTGCTGGATGCCAGCGGCCGTTCCGTGTTGCGCCTTGCGGGAAATGGCGAACAGGTGCTGAGCACGGCGACCCTTTCCCCCGGCCGCTATACGGTGCTGGTGGTGCAGGGCGGTGTGCGCAGTGCACAGGCCGTGGTGCTGCACCAGTGAAGTGGATCGCTCGGGGGTGTCCCGTTGCTGATGTGCACGGTGCTGGGCCCACGAGCGCCCCGCACGGCCAAAGCCCCTGTTCCTACCTTGTGGCAGTTGCGCGAAACAACCGGCACGCCTGTGGGCCGTCTACTGTGCAACCCGGAACCACCCATGCGCCTCCTGCTCCCCCTGTTGCTGCTTGGCACCTTGCACGCCAACGCCCAGATCGAATGCACGTTCGAAGTGACGCCGGCCACCTGCTCGGCAGCGGACGGTATGGTGCAGGCCATGGTCACGGGCGGTGATGCACCGTACACCTACCTGTGGGCGCCCGAGCCAGCTTGGGGCCAGGGAGCGCCATACTTGGAAGGGGTGATCGCGGGGAGCTACGATCTTACGGTGACCGACGCCATGGGGCTGGAGGCCACCTTCAACGTGGTGGTGACGGCCAACATGCAAATGCAACCCGTAGGCGATGGCACCTATGCGGGCGCCCATGCTGCCACGGGTTTCGGCGTGCCCTGCGAGGGCGAATGCAACGGGGCCATGGCCATGCCGGCCGAGATGTACCCCGGCACACCG
>CAZQFG010000108.1:0-9529 GCA_964592515.1 uncultured Chryseobacterium sp.
CTGGGCGCGGGCCAGCGCCAGTTGCCGGTTGTGTGCAGCGTTGCCCGAAGCATCGGTGTGGCCCGTAATGCTCAGTTGGGCCCCGGGCGTGTTGGTCAATAGGGCCACCAGTTCATCCAGCTGGCCGGTATCCACGGCCAGAGGCTGGTCGCGGTCGCTGTCGAAACGGATCACCAACTGTTCCGGGGCAGCGGTCGTTGGTGCGTCTGGTGCTGCCGGCCCGTTGGTCAGGAGTTCCACTGGTGTGTGGCACGGGTCCACGCAACCGGGGCTTTGGCCCACCGCTGTCAGGTGTACGTTGTCCACGAACACATAGGCGAAGGGCCCATCGCCCTCGGCACCCACCCGCACAATGGTGCTGCTGCTGTCCGCGCCGAAGTTGCCCACCAGCAGATGCTGGGCGCAGACCTCGGGCACGAACGTGCCGCACAGGGTGGTGGTGCGGCCGCTGTGCATGAGCAGCGCACCCGGCGGCGAACGCCAGGCCCAAGGCAGGTCCAACAGCAGTCTATCGTGCCGTGTACTGAACGTATCAGTAACGGCCACACCGATGGCATCCACAGCGTAGGCATAGGTGGGGTTCAGGCGCACATCCATGGTTATCCGGTAGGTAGTGCATGGGCTCAGCGTGGTGGTCACAGGTGTGCGGATGTACTCGCGATTGTCCGGATGCCCGGCCGAGTATAGGTAGAGGCCCGTAACGCCTTCCAGCAGATCGGGCGTGCCGGCCGATGCGTTGCGCCAGCTTGTGGGCGTGGGGTGCGTGTTGCGATCAAATCCAGGGTCGGGCACCAGTTCGGGGCCTTGGGCCATGGGCACATCCGCAGGGCAGGCCTGTTCCGGTGTGATGGCCGCAATAAGTTGTGGCGTGGTGGTGTCGGGCACCAGCGATACCCCATCTAGGTACACATAGGCCGTGCGTGCCATCCATTCCCGCCATGCACCGCGTTTGGCCACGGGATCGAGCCGTGCGGCCACCTTGCGTTGCATGCTCGCCTTGGTGCCTGTGTGCATGCGCACGCGTGTGCTGGAGTTGCACGGGTGGAAGTTGCCGACGATGACATAGCGCTCGCCGCCCATGGCGTTGTAAATGCCCGTAACGGTGGTCCATCCGCTGGTGTCGTTCAGCATGCGGCCCAATGCATTGCTCACATCAGGGCGTTCGCGCATGGCGGGGGGAAGGCCCTTGCGCGACAGGTCGTCGGCACTGAACCGTGCAGCCACGCGGTCGGTCACATAGCCGCTGTTCTCCGCTGCGCTCACGCGGTAAGTGAGGCGGTAGCGCCTGCCGGCCTCCAGGGGCGCGCTCAGCGGGAATTGCAGGTACTCGCGCATGCCGCATTCGTTGGGCATGTCGCTGGTAAGCGCAAGGCCTGCGTACGCTTCACCTTCCCACGCCGCTTGGTGGCCGCTCCAGTTGTTGGGCACGCCGAACGCCTCGCTGCAACTGGCGTACAGGTCGGGGTCGCCCTGCGCGGACCTCACGCGGCCGTCCACCTTCACCTTCTTCACCGCTGGACCAGCAGGACAGCGCGACCACGTTTCCAGCCCGCCGTTCACCACCAGCTCCTGTGCATGCAGCGCCGCAGGCCACGGGCACAGCAGCGGCCACACGAGCAACATGTACCAACGGCGAAGTAGCATGGCAGCGAAGGTGAACGATCGCGACGGAACGATCCGTATGGCGATGCTTGCTCCGCTTGTGCGATGGACGGGCGGACTACTGAACCACCACCCGTACAGTGCGTTCGGTGGCCGTGGGGTCCACAGCAAGGTAGATGCCGGCGGCCGCGTTGTGGAGCACCACGTGTTGCAGCTCCTGGTCCACGGTGGTGGTGGCGCTCACCTGACGTCCGGTGGCATCGAACAGGAGCGGAGCGGCTGCGAACCCGCGCAGGTCGAACGTGCCGTTGCTGGGTTGCGGCCACGCGGCCACGCCGCTTTCCGCCGTGCGGAACACCGCTTCGGTCTGCGAGATGTGCGCCGATCCGTTCGCGTCCACCTGTTTCAGCCGGTAGTAGCTCCAACCGCGCAGGGGCGTCGGGTCGTACAGCGTGTAGTCCAAGGGACCCAGGCTGTTGCCTGCGCCGGGCAGGCTGCCCACATGGCTCCAGTGCTCGCCATCGGCGCTGCGCTCCACATCAAAGTGGTCGCTGTTCAGCTCTGTGGCGGTGGTCCACTGGGTGTGTACCGCTGGCCCTTCGTTGTAGGCGCTGAAGCCCAGCAGCTCCACCGGCAGCAGCGTGGGACCGCACTGGATGCCGGCCGTGCCGAAGAAGTCCAGCGTAACGTTGGCGTTCACGTAGCTCCAGTTGCTCAGGCAGATGATGAACTGCTGCCCCGCGGTAACGGCCAGTGGCGGCGCGTAGTTGCCGGCGTTGCCACCCGTTGGTACGGGCGAGGCCAGTCCGGTACCGCCCGCGGCGGCCGAGTTCCACACGCAGCGCACCGGTGCCAACCCGTTGCTGGCCAACGCACCGCAACTTGCGCTGCTGGTGTAGGGCCACATGGCCCAATCGTAGAAGCCCGCTTGCTGGCCATTGGCACCGAAGGAGAACTGCAACAGGCCCGAGCTGCCCACGGTGAACACGATCCATGTGCTGTTCAGCTCGCCGGCCAACAGGCAGCCGAACGGTGCGGTGCCACCCCATGGTGGCCCCGAAGTGAACGAAGGGTTGGTGAGGGTGCCGGGCGCGGGCACTTCTTTCACGTTGCCCGGTCCGCTGGGCGTAATGGCGAAGATGAAGGGATCGCAGGCGCAACCGGCCAGGGCGCAGTCGCCGCCAGGTGCCGCCGTGCTGCACCCGCCGCCCGGACCGCTGCCCGGTTCGGTGCCACCGCCGCCGGGACCGGTGCCCGTGGGGTTATTGCAGTCGCTGCCGTTCACGCCGATGTTCACCGTACCCAACGAACCACTGGCCAGCGTGCCGTTGTAAAGCACCGTGCCACTGGCATCAGTAATGCGCACCGTGCCGGTCTGCCAGCCGTTGCCGCCACTGTCGAACTGGTTCAGCACCAGGCAGCCCGTGGGCAGGCACAGTGTATCGCGCGTGTCGGAGCCGCCACTGCTGATCTGCACGCCGTTGAAGCTTAATGTCCACGTCATTTGGTTGGGCGAGCCGCCGGGTGTGGCCATGATGAAGATGGGGGCGAGGCCCGGCGCACAATCCGCGGCGTTGGCGCAAGTGCCGTTCTCCGTGGCAAAGTGTACCTGCCCTTGTGTGCCATTGGCCAGTGTGCCTTGCTGGTCCCAGTTGCTGTCGTCGGCATCCATGTCCCATTCCAGCCCATCCCAGCCATTGCCGCCGCTGTCATACATCAGTAGGGTGTAGCAGCCTTCGGGCAGGCACAGCGTGGCCTCGTAGGGCGCACCGGCGCTGGCCCACACCACGCCGTTCTGGTCCACCAGGCTCCAGGTGATCTCGGTGTCGCCGTCACCATCCTCCATGGTCACGGTGTAGAATGCGCACTGGGCCCAGGCCGACGTGCCTTGCGCCCACACCAGCATTACGGCCACACACCTCAGCAGGAATAGGACCGATGGGCGGGGGCGCTTCGTCATGCACATGGTCAAATGTGCCCCGGTGCATAGGGTGCGCTACGGTCCACAGCGACGAACCGGGAAAAGCGGTGGATGGAACGGGATGGGCCCGCCCGGCGGCTCGTGTTCGCACAACGCACAAGGGGCATCGCCACGCGATGCCCCTTGTCTGCATTCCACTATCGCACCCGCCTCAGCGGATCACAATGCTCTGGCCCTCGGCCTCGGCGGCGGTCTTCGTCTTGTTCAGCGTTACGGTGAGCACGCCGTCCTTGAAGGCCGCGTCCACGCTCTTCTCGTCCACACTGGCGGGCAGGCTGAACGAGCGGCTGAAGGAGGCGCTGCTGAACTCGCGGCGCGTGTAGCCCTTGCCCTTCTCCTCATGTTCCTCCTTCCGGGAACTGGAGATGTTGAGCACGCCGTCCTTTACGGTCACCTTCAGATCCTCTTTCCTGTAGCCGGGCGCGGCCAGTTCCAGCGTGTAGCCGGTGCCATTGTCCTTGATGTTCACCGCAGGCAACAACGGCTCGCGGCCGAAGCTGCTGTTGGGGAAGAAGCGCCGTGTTTCCGCCAGGAAGCTCTCGGGGAAACCGATCAGGTCATCGTCCAGGAAGCGGGATAACAACCGCGAGGGGGCAAGTGTGTTGGACATGGGGTAGGTTTTTGGTTGTTCTTCGCCATGCGCCCAATGCATGGCCATACCCCAAAGTGAATACCGCGCGCCAGCGGCATCCATGACGGGCGTCAATTCCAAGTAATGAGGCGATGGAAGAGTATTGCCCAACTCGCCCTATGCACCGGTCGAGGTACCACGCCTGACGTCGGTCAGTGCAGCGTGGCTGTCTTGGCGTACCTTTAGCAATTATGCGCCTGTTCGCTGCTTCGCTCCTAGTACACATTTTCCTCGCCTCATTCACCCCTGGAGGCGTAGCGGAGTTGTTGCAGGCGCGCGCATTACCGGAGCATTATGCGCGGCATGCCGCCAACGATCCGGACCTGGGCGTGGGTGCCTTTTTGTTGATGCACTACCTGGACCCCGTTCACGAGGCCAGCGACCGCGAAGCCCACGACGAACTGCCATTCCAACACCACGGCAAAGTGTTGGTGCAGTCCGCGTTACCGGAACGTGCTCAGCAATGGACCGCCAAGTGGACGGGCGTCCCCGGTCTTCGTGCTTCGGAGATACGGGCCACCTGCTTGGTTGGCGATGCTGGCGGATTGGACCGCCCACCGCAAGCGTAGGGTCCGGCCAAGGCCGGAGGTGCCTGAACGGCATCCATGGTCCCCTTCCTACGTTCTCGTAAGGTCCCTTCCCTCATGTCCCGATCGTCCTTTGGTCTTTCGCGCAGCGTGTTGCTGCTGTTGTTGTTGTTTTCGGCATCGCTCGCCCAAGCATGCCAATGGTACACCATTACCGTTTCCGATGGGGCCACCGCAACAGAGGTCTCGTGGAGCCTTATGGACCAGGACGGCGTGGTGTGGGCCAGCGGTGGCGCACCGTACGAAGCGGATATCTGCCTGCCCGATGGCTGCTACACCCTGCTGATGTATGATAGCGGTGGCAACGGTTGGCAGAACGAGGATTGGTTCATTGAGGATTGGATCGGTGAGTTCGACTGGGACACCAACCTGCCCAATGGCCCGCACGGCTCCGATGGCTTCGTGCTGGGCAATGGCCAACCCTGCGATCCTGTCAACCAGACAGGCTGTCCACCGGATGCGCTCACCCTACAGTTCATTGTTACCGGTGGCACCGCTCCCGCCCAGGTGGGCTGGAACGTGGCCCAGAACGGCGCTGTGATCGCCGCTGGCGGGGCACCATACAACGACACGCTTTGCCTGGCGCCGGGGTGTTACGTGCTGCACTTGAACGATGCGGCCTCCAACGGATGGAACGGGGCCAGCTACACGCTGAAGTACTTCGGTGGGGCCACCTTGTACACCGGTACGCTGTCCGCTGGTGGTGCCGATAGTGTGCTCTGGAGCATTGGTGGCGTAACGGGCTGCACCTGGCCGGACCCCGGTGGCCCCGGTGGCCCTGGTGGTTCGGGAGGTGGTAGCTGTTCCAATACCGGCGACCCCACTGGCGACTGCCCCACCGTTACCTGCGTGTGCGACCCCTTCACCTTCCCCATAACCCCCAGCAGCTTTGGCAACTGGAACGAGGTGCCTTCGCCCGGCAGCATGCCCAGCAATCCGGCCTTCGGTGGTGTGTTCAACCCACCGCCCTGGGGTGGCACGGACTATGGGTGTCTGCTGGCCGGCGAGCTGAACAGCAGTTGGATGATGTTCACCGTGGGTGCCTCCGGCAGCCTCGGCTTCTCGTTCGGTGCCGGTGGGCAGCAGGTGGGCTACTACGACTGGGCCATGTGGCCCTATACCGGACCGGGCACCTGTTCGGCCATTTCATCGGGCACCCTGCCACCGGTGCGCTGCGTGTGGAACGCCGTGTATTGGGGAGGCACCGGCCTGGCCAACACCATTCCTCCGGGGGGCGATGCAGGTAACTACGGGCCACAGCTCGCGGTAGCGGCCGGCCAGCAGTTCATCATCTGTTTCAGCAACTGGAGCTATGTGGATGCCGAGGTGACGCTCGACTTTTTCGGCACCGCCACCGTGGCCTGCAGCCCCACGCCACTGCCCATCGAGCTGCTTCTTTTTGATGCCGAGGCCGATGGCGACCATGTGCACACCCTGTGGGAGACCGCCAGCGAGCACCTGAGCGACCATTTTGAGGTGGAGCGCAGCGCCGATGAGGTGCAATGGACCACCATCGGACAACTACCCGCCGCAGGTGAGTCCATGAACCTGTTGCACTACCAACTGGATGATGCACACCCAATGCCCGGGTGGAACTACTACCGCCTTCGGGAGGTGGACCAGGATGGTACCGTGGCCGTGAGCGACGTGCGCGCCATTCACTACCTGCCGCCCATGACCGATGGCGGCGTGTACCCCCAGCCCAACACCGGTCAATTCATGGTGATGGCACCCCTGCGGCAGCCATTGCTCTTTGCGGCCAATGGCCAACGCGTGGAGGTGTCCTGTGTGCTGGACCAGGAGGGCGCATGGACCCGCTGCACCATCAAGGACGCATCACCGGGTGTGTATTTCCTGGTGGATGCACAGGGTTCCCAACGCTACCGCATCCTGGTGGGCGCAGCCACAATACCCTGATCCAGATCACCCCCGCCTACGCATTTTGTACCAACTTTAACCCCATGACAATGCTCAAACGCATCCTGCTCGCCCTGCTCGTCCTCTTCTTGCTGGCCCAGTTCCTGCGCCCCGATCGCAGCGTGCCCGTCTTCAGCGACAGCACCGATCTGTTGGCCATGACCAATGCGCCTGATGATATCCGCGCCATGGTGACCGGCGCCTGCTACGATTGCCACAGCTACCAGAGCACCTATCCGTGGTATGCCACCATCACGCCCGTGAACTACTGGTTGCAGGACCATATTAACGAGGCGCGCCACGAAATGAACTTCAGCCGGTGGGACACCTACGCCACCAGCAAGCACGCACCCGATTGCAGCGAGGAGGTGCTGGAAGGCCATATGCCTCCGGGCAACTACCGCTTCATGCACGCCCACGCCCAGCTAACACCCGAGCAGCAGAAGCGCTTGGCCGGCTGGTTCCAGCAGGTTACCGGTGGTGCCGAGGGCGCTGAAGCACACGCCATGGAAGGCCACGAACACGGCGAGTAAGAGGCAAGGCTCATCTGATCGGTGTGGCCAGGTTGGGCATCACCCGTGCGGTGTGGCTTGCTGGCTGTACGCCCGTACTACCTTCGCGCCGCTTTGTTCCAGCGCCGTACACGTCCCCATTTCCTGTTGCGCTTGGTATGCGCCGCTTTGCTGCTCGGTGGGTTGTTGGCTGTGCCGGTCGGCGCAGCTGCTGTGCCGTGTGATGGGGTAGGGGATGTGGCCGCCTCCGCAGAGGCTGAACATGCGGGCACTTGGGCGCCAGTGGTGCAGCACGCAGCGCCCTGTGAGACCGTGGTGAACCCTTTCCAAGGGCCGCCAGTGACATCAGCCAAGCAACGTGTCACCGGCCAGGCCTTTATCCGTCGTTCAAGTGATCGCTATCAGCGCAACGCCTCGCGCGAGCAAAAGCGCGCTGTGCTTCACCTGCGGCTGGCCGAACAACGCGCTGTACTGCTGTTCCCGTTCCATTTCTTCTGGTAGTGTGCTGGTTTGGACCAGTGGTCCTTGTGCATGGCACAGGGCCACGCCTTGGCCGTGCCTGTTGGCGCCGCCTTCCGTAACGCATGCCTACACCGAAGAACTTACCGAACAATGGAACTGGATCTTGGAACGGCCCTGGTGGGCCTCATCGTACTCGTGCTTTGCGCACTCCCCTTCATACTTGACCAGCGGAGACGTGCGGGAAGAAGGAAGGAGCTGCTGAACAACCTGGAAGCGCTTGCACAAAAGCACCAGTGTCAGATAAACCGCAGCGAAGTGTGCGGCGATACCGTTCTTGGGCTCGATGGCAAGCGCAATGCGCTCTTCTATTTCCGTGATCATATCGATCATCCTACTGTTGCGCATGTGGACCTGAACACCATGCGCAAGGCCACGGCCGTTACGTCCATGCGCCATGGTGCCGATGCGTTGCCCGATCGCATGGAGCTCTGTCTGCGTCCGGCACACCTGGGGCGCGATGAAGTGCGTTTGCTGCTGTTCCAAGCAGGCCCTGCCACACCACCCAATGGCGAGCACCTCTTCGCCGATAAGTGGGAACGCCTGATCAACGAACGGTTGCGCGGGAACTGATCATGCACTCCCTGCTCCCGCTCCGCCCGGTGTGCCGCCGTGCGCGGGGCGGGAGCATGCGTTGCCATTATCAACAACAGGGGCTTGCGGTCGGGCTGTCGATCTGTACCGTGTCCCCGGACGCGTGTTCCTTATGGTGTTAGATGCGTACCGCTTAATACCCGGCACTGCCTACCTGACCGCACCGCTGCACCTGGAGGGGGAGCGGTACGCAGGCCCCCCACCGTGCCACGTACGCCAAGAGGTTTATCTTCGACTTGTTCCAACACCTTTTTCCTACCTGCTCCATGGCCACATTACGCTGCACTCTTGCCCTTGCGTTGCTACTACCGCTGGCGGCCAGCGCCCAACTTACCTGCGCCACTGCGGTGCCCATAGACCTGGGCATCCATAACGCACCTGCCGTAAACGGCACGGCACCGGCACCCATTTGCGCCGGATCTAACGCCGTTGCCGGCGCGGGGTTGTGGTACAGCTTTACCCCCACCACTGATCTAGTGGTCACCGTGAGCAGCTATGTGACAGGCTACCCCTACATCGATACGCGGGTGCATGTGTACACCGGCACCTGTGGCGCTTTGCTGTGCCATGCCGGTGGCGATGACGAAGGGCCGGGCTACACTTCCATCACCACCTTCAGCGTAACGGCCGGCACCACCTACCTCATTGCCTGGGACAGCTACTGGACCAGTAGCGCGTTCACCTTCAGCGTCCAGGAGTCGTGGGTGCCCGAGAACATGGTGCTATTCACCAACACGGCCGTGCCGGGCATTGGTGGTGTGCAAGGTGCCGTGGACATGAACGACGATGGACGTGATGACCTGGTATCGCCCGGCAGCTCCAGCTTCAAAGTGGCCTACCAGGCCGATGGTGGCACCTATGCCATCACCACCTTCCCCACCACCACGGCGGTGAACACCGCATCGTGGAGCTTTGCCGTGGGCGATTGGGACAGCAACGGACACCGCGACCTGTTCTATGGTGGCGGTAGTGGCGCCACTTTCATGACCGCCAATGGCGATGGTACCGCCTACACCCAGTTCAGCCCGCCACAGTACATCTTCTGCCAACGCACCAACTTCGTGGACCTGAACAACGATGGCCACCTGGACGCCTTCTCCTGCCACGACGTGGATGCCAATGTGGCCTTCATCAACAACGGGGCCGGGCAGCTGGTGCACACTCAGGGCGGCGACGGCACCACCCG
>CAZQFG010000109.1:0-9527 GCA_964592515.1 uncultured Chryseobacterium sp.
AGGGCAAGGCTGTCGGCGCTGCGCACCAGACCGGTGATGTTCGCCAGCTCGAAGCTCGTAATGTCGAGGTGGTTGCCGTCAGAAGCCGTCCGTAGTTCGATGCGCTGAGGTCCACTGGTGATCGCAAATTCCTTGGCGTGTATTCCGTTCGGGTCGAGGTAAAGCGCGTTTCCCTCCATCGCCTTCCACTGGTTCCGGTCCAGGATGAGGTCTTCCTGCAGGTGTGCCACGGGTATGTCGTCCTCGCGGCGCAGGTCGAGCCCTATGCGGTAACGGTCGTTGGTCCCATCGCGGAGACGAAGCAGTGTGCGTAGCGCCCCGGGAGCGTTGGTGGCCTGCAGTATCACATCGTCCAAGTGCAGGCTGTCGCGCATTACCTGCAGCACGGCGAGCTGTCCAACGAGGTCCGGGCCGGCAGCGTTCAGGTCAATTCGCAATCCCTTCACTTCCACACCGGCGTAGTTGAGCAGGGGGATGTCCACGTTCAAGGCAAGCGAGTCGCGGTCGCTGTCGTAGCGGCCCTCAAAGCGCGTCACTTCCATGGCATGCAGCGCGGGATGGATCAGGCTCGCAAGACGCTCCGTGCCGGGCAGGTCCACCTTCAGGGTAATGCGCTTGCCTGCGGGTGGTTCGAACGCATAAGGCTCCTGGAACGCGCCGAGCAGTCGTTCGCGCAGAAGCGAAGCGGTGCTGTCAAGCGACAGGTTCGCGTGGTAGTAGATCCGAGCGGCATCGCAGTCGAGGTCGAGCGCCGTTGAATCAGAGTCCAACAGGCCGTTCAATAAGAAGCGCTCGAAAGCAAATGTGCGTTCAGTATTGAATACACGGATGCCCGGAGCCTGCATCGCATACTGACCTCTTGCGTCGGGCATCAATGCGAGGCGACCCTTCATGGGGCCGTCCATATTCAGCACATAGGGTGTAAGCCCCAAATCCTGCAAATGGAGGCTTTCCAGGGCCAGGTCAAAGGCGATCACCAAGCTGTCGCCGCGCTCGGGCCAAGGGCTGTGGGTTTTCAGCGTGAACGCAGCGGCAGGTGCATCGCTGGTCAATATGCTGTGCAGCGAATCGCCCGAAACATTGGCGTTCAGACGCAGGTGGGAGAGGTCGTTGTTGAGGTAGCTGAGCACGGTGGGTGTGACTGCGAACGTGCCATCCCGGTCAGACTTGTGAAGCCTATCGCCCTTGGCCACCAGCGTGAAGCTCAATGGACCGATAGCGGTGTCGCCGGTCAAGCGCGCGGCTGCGATGTTGTCGGCGATGAGGTCCACTTGGATGTGGCCAGGTATCATGCCGTTCCAGTCGCGCGCTTCGGCCGTTCCCTTCAGATCGCCGAGGTCGCTCTTCACATCCAAACGTATGTTGGCGTCCAGGCCTGTTCCGCTGGCGTTACCGCGAAGGATCAGCCTTGTTGGTAGCGGTACATCACTCGGTGTGTACGCCTTCATCACCTTGCGCAGCCCTTCGCCCAGGATCAGTTCGTTCACCGTAAGCGCATAGCTGCTCGCCGGCCATGCCGCGGCATTGCTGATGCGACCACTGGCATGGACCGTTGTGCCCTGGTCACCGTCTAGTTGAACGCCGGCCTCGCGGATGTCCTGCAAGCTGCCCTCGAACCATAGGCGTGTCTTCCAACCTTCTTCCGCAGCAGCGCCAGCGGGTAGTTCAAGCCCCAATTGCTTCAGCAGTGGCAGGAGGTCCGCCAGTCTTAGATCTCCTGCGATCTCAGCCTCGACAGGCACCGCTTCGGGGGTTCGGTACGCCACCGACAGATCCCCCGGCACAGCGGTAGCACTGAAGTTGATGCTGTTCTTCAGTGCTTCGATCCGGCCATTGGTCAATGCCAATGTCGCCGGTGTCGCGTCGAGGTGTGCGGTGAGGCTTATGCGCTCCTGATCGGGACCACCCTTGAAGGCGAGGCTGTCCAATTGAAGCGCCATGCGACCGTTGGTCACCACCACATCACGGGCACCCAAGCCAACAGCATCGTACACCATGTGCGACTGATCCAGCAGCAGGGCAGGGGCGGAGATGCTGTCCGTGTGGAAGGCGATGCCGCTGTTCGATACATGCAACCGATCGATGGCGAGGTCCCAATCCTGTGTCCAAAAACGGAAGCCATCGTCCTGGTCCAGCCAGAGTGGCGGTGCATCCGATGGAGCAGGCGCGTCGGGCTGGGTGGTGCTTACCATGCCCAGCTCGAAGCCTGAGAGATCAACGTTGGAAAGTGCCAGGCGCTGTTGTGTGGTGATCACTTCCCGTGCCTCGATAGTGCCGTTGTGCAAAGCGATCCAGAGGCTATCGCCGGTGTTCACGGTGGCCAGGCTGAAGCGCACATCATCCACACCGATGGACTTGAACCGGATGTCCAGATCGGCCAATGGGTTCTCCAGGGCCGGGTAGCTTGGCGGTTCAGGTATGCCGCTTGTTGTCCGTAGGTCGATGCTGGTCCGTTGCAGTGCGATAGCGTTCACATGGAACCGCAGCGGATCGATGGCCATGTTGTCCAGCGCAACATCGAGTTCGCCCAGGTCAACATTCAGCGCCAGTTCGCTGGGGTCCAACTCCATGGTGAAGCGCACGCGCTCCAAATGGATCTTGCGCGCATCAAGCTGGAAGCCTCCAATGGTATCCTTGGGTTGTTCAACTATTTCATCCTTGCCCGCGAATGCCTTGATAATGAAGTTGAAATTGAACGTACTGTCGGCGTCCTGGTGTAATTGGGCGCGGATACCGGCGAGGTCCACTTCCTTCAGGAACACCCGACCACCCAGCAGATCCCCCAGCCCGGCCTTGGCTTTGATACGCTCCACAAACAGCAGTGTGTCACCCTGCTCATCCGCCAGGAACAGGCCTTCCAAGCGCACCGTGAGCGGGAAGCCGATCCGCAGACCATCAAGGGACACTTTGGTCCCTGTTCTGCCGGACAGGAAGGCCACTGCACGGCCTCGGATAACGTGCTGCACCGGCGGTAGGTACACAAGCAGCACTACGAAGGCCACCACCAGTATCGGCACCAGCAGCAGTCGTAACGCGATCTTTCGGAGCACGCGCCGCGAGTTCCGCGACGGTTCCGCGGTGGTTTTTTCAGCGCTATTTGGTGCGGTGCTCGACAACGGTCCCGAAAGTACGGGCGCGCCAGCACAGGGTAATGCCCGGAGCGCTCCCAACGCATCGGTCCTTGGTCAGGCCACATGCTTTGGGAGGCTCGCATGGACGGTCACATCTTCAATTCCTTCATCTCGCCTTTATCTGTGATCCACAGATATCGGATGATCTCCTTCACATCCTTTTTTGGGAATGCCTCCGGAAGTTGGCAATGCAGGGTGATGTTGTAGGTGTATTGCACCGGTGGCTCTGTGATCTCGGCATGCAGGACAATATCGAATTGACCGTAGGGCACCTTGTTGTAGAACAACGTGTTGGGCTGTCGCACGTCGTTCACCACCTGTCCTTTCCGGCGGCTGTTGAGGCTGCTTTGCACGCGCGACTTGTACGTGGTATACCGGTCAAGCGGGAAGTAGGCGCCGTTCTTCTCAGCCGCTATCCGGTGGCTCTCGGTCACTTTCAGGCCCAGCTTCTCGAAGTTGGCCAGTTTCTGTTGCAGCAGTTTTGTGGCGAACATGCGCAGCGTATCGTAGCAGGCGCTCTGGTCCTTCACGAAGAAGTCCACCTTTACCAGATCGTAGATCTCTTCCTTGGCACAAGCCGTTACCAACTTGTCCAGCACGCGTGCATCGCGGAATGTGATGTGGATGTTCTTCTGGATCTCGAAACCGGCGGGGATCTCCTGGTAGGTCTTGCTGAATAGTTTGCGAGTGGTCTCCAACTCGTAAACGGGCACGAAGGAGAGCATGTCCGTGAAGAAGTCGTCTGTTCTTACCCCTTGCTCCTTAACGCGGCGCATCACCGCGTTGATCCTGGTGTTCATCAGGCTGTCTGCCTCTTCGGCGGTCTGGCCCAGTTGTGTAATGTGGAAGATGGCAAGGTAGCTGTCCGCCTTCATGTTCATCATGGCGTTCACCTCCAGCACCAGCATGTTGCCCTGTAGCGAGGCTTTCACCGGCTGTTCGGCCTGTTGGAAGAAGATGCGACTGTTGCTCTCGTACATCAGGTTGCCCATGGCCTGCGGGCGGGCCGTTAGGGCCAGTGCGAGCGCTGGCAATAGGATCAGGATGCGTGTGCTTGGGTTCATGTTCCGTTCGGTTTTTCGAGCGGTACACGATGGATGGCCAAGCGTTCAATCCTCCGCTTTCCCTTCCTGTGCAGGTGGCGGTGTTAGGCGGCGCGATCCGGCGTACAGGTCGTAGCGGAAGTAACGGCAGTCCAATGGACCGTTGAATAGCTGAATGCGCTTTTCGGGCGTTAGGCGGATGCGTTTGGCCGCTTCCAAGTTGCTGGTGAGCACCCACGCGGTCCAGCCCGACCACCGGTGTTTCAGCGTGTCGCCGATCATCGTGTACACCGCATCGATCTCCTCATCATCCGAAGCGCGTCCGATCCCGTGCTGGTCCATGCGTTCGCCATAGGGCGGGTTCATGATCAGCATGCCCTGACGCTCGGGTGCTTCAAGGTCGGCGAAGGCGCTGTGGCGCAGGGTGATGGCATCTTCCAACTTGGCAGCGCGAACGGTGTCCTGGGCCTTGCGGAGGGTGGTGCGGTTGATGTCGCCACCAAGCAGCACCGGTGAGGCATCGGTTATCCGTTCGATCATGGCTCCACGGATCTTCTCCCAGAGGTCGGCATCGAAGTCGGGCCATAGCTCGAACCCGAACTTCGCACGATAGTAGCCCGGCGGAATGTTCGCCGCCAACAGCGCGGCCTCGATCAACAGCGTTCCAGATCCGCACATGGGGTCCACCAACGGCATCTGGCGGTCCCAGCCGCTCAACAGCACCATGCCTGCGGCAAGCACCTCGTTCAAGGGTGCCGCGTTGGTGTCTTGTCGGTAACCGCGTTCATGCAACGAACCACCGGAACTGTCCAGTGATACTGTGCAGTGCTCGTTCACAACGTGGATATGGATCCGCAGCGTGGGGTCGTGCAGGTACACCGAAGGGCGCCTTCCGGTCTTTTCACGGAAGCGGTCCACAATGGCATCCTTGGCCTTTAATGCCAGGAATTGGCTGTTGTCAGACCAGCGAGCGTTCAGGTTGCACTTGATCAGAAAGGTATCCGTGTTGGCCATATGGGCATCCCATCGAATACGCTTCACGCCCATGTAGAACTCCTCCGCATTACGCGCTTGGAAACTGGCAATGGGTACGAGTACCCGCACAGCTGTGCGCAGCATGAAGTTCGCTTTGTACAGGAAGCCGAGGTCGCCGGTGAAGCTCACCGCCCGGTTGTGGCGCTCGGTATCTCGGGCGCCCAGTTTCACCAATTCGGTGCGCAGTACGTCCTCCAGTCCGTGAAGGGTCTGCGCGATCATTCGGAAGGATCCGGTCTCCATGGCTGCGGTCGCGAAGGTCGTGCATGCCGCGCGATCGGCTAACCGCTACCTTCGCGGCCCATTACAACCCCATGAACGTACGTTTCGCTTCCGCCGTGCTGGCGATGACCATCCTCAGCGCTTGCTCCCAGGGCCAGAAAGGCCGCGTGAACCTTCAGACCGAAATGGATTCCGTGAGCTACGCCATCGGTACCGACATCGGCAGCAATTTCAAGCGCTCCAAGCTGGACAGCGTGAACGTGGATGCCCTTGCCATGGGCCTGCGCGATGCGTTGGACAGTGCCATGCTCTTTGATGAGGCCACCGTGCAACAAGTGGTGCAGGGCTACATGGCAAAGGTGCAGGAGAAGCAGATGGCTGCTGAGCGTGCAAAAGGGGAGGAGAACCGTTTGGCCGGTGAGCAGTTCCTGGCCGAGAACGGCAAGCGCACGGGCGTGGTGACCACCCCGAGCGGCCTGCAGTACGAGGTGATCACCCTCGGCACCGGCCCCAAGCCCGTGGCCACGGACAAAGTGAAAGTGCACTACACGGGTATGCTTATCGACGGCAGCAAGTTCGACAGCTCGGTGGACCGTGGTGTGCCTGCTACTTTCGGCGTAGGCCAAGTGATCCCCGGATGGGTGGAAGGCATCCAGTTGATGCCTACCGGCAGCAAGTTCAAGTTCTTTATCCCCAGTGATCTGGCCTATGGACCTCAAGGCGCAGGCGAGAAGATCCCCGGTAACAGCACGCTCATTTTCGATGTGGAGCTGTTGGAAGTGGTGAAGTAAGCCGCGGAGCGATATTTCTTTGATGATGCCCGGCCGGGAAGGCCGGGCATCATTTTTTTGTGGTGGGGGGACGGGATCGTCTTGGAGAATGAAGTATGTATGGCCATACATACTTCCGCAGGATTTTCATATTAGTTCTAAAGCATAAATATTCTGATTATTAGCCAGTTGAATGATTTTCTGAGTAGGAATGAAACGGTGGGCCGGCCTGAAGTATGTATGGCCATACATATATCCACAACTCATACCTCGGGGTTTCCAGCCCCAGCCCGATCACCTCACAGCCCTCTGTCCATGATCCCCACGAACCTCCTTCGCCGATCGGCCAATACCGCTATGCCTATCCTACGGACGTTCAGGTAGTAACATCCAGTGCGTCACTTCATGGAAGAACCGATTGCTGGTGCCTTCACCCAACCAGAAATGCGGCGCACCGGTGTAGCCGGTCTTGCTGGGGTTGTTCACGAAGAAGTCACAGGCGAAGCGCATCACCACCACTTCACGGAGTTCCGTTGCGCCGGTCTTGCCGGGCAGGAAAACACTATTGCCGGGGGTGAAGCACAGCACGCGGGCACCATCTTCCGGTAGCGCATCGTTCACGCTTATCCAACTGGCCATGGCGGCCAAGATAGCCGATGGCGTCCGGTCACTTCAGACCATGGGCTCCAAGGGCACCTCATCGCCGGTCACCAGCTCCAGCAGTCGCGCTTTGGCTTGTTCGGCATATTGCCGGGTCTGGTCATCGGCATCGCCGAACATCTTGCCCGTTTCCTTCTGCACCAGGTAACGCAATAGGTCCTTTTGGATCACAAGTCCCGTGGCAGTGATCACGCCATGTTTGCTATGGCTCCATTGCCAAAGCATGCGCAGGGCCAGCCGGAGCGAGGTGCGATCGTGCAATCGGCCACCCTGCACCACCCATCCGCGGCCCTCATGACGTTGAACCAAGGCGCGCATGGCGGTGCGGATGACCCCCACGAGGCTGTCAACAGTGATGGGGCCTTCGGGACGCCGCACCAGATCGGCGGGTGTAATGGTGTCGTGCCTTAGGTAATTGAGCTGGTTGGCGCGCGGCATGCTCTTGTTGAACTCCATCATGGCGGAGTTCACCGTTCCGCTGTGGACCACGATCGTGCCATCGTGCCCGTCCACGGCTTCGCGCTCTTTGTCCGCAAGCATTTCCAGATAGCTCGCCTTCACCTTCATGGGGTCCAGCGGGGGGAGTACGAAGGAGGGCGCACCAATGGCGTGGCATCCGCGGCGGTGGCAGGTGCCGATCAATAGAAGGCTCAATGCCCGCAGGAATGGGGCGTTCAGTCCAATGATCTCGCGGTCGGGCAGTACATGTGTTTCGGGGCCATGGAACAAGGCAACGTGGTCGGCGGCATAGCCCTGCGGGTCGAAGCTCAGTCCTGCCGCGTGGTGCATCAGCTCGAACAGGATCTCGTCCGCTTCCAAGGCTCCGGCCACGGAATCGATCATTACGGTGGCCCGGAAAGTGCCGCGGTCCAGGCCGAGCTGTTCTTCCAATGTGGTGAACACCTGGGCCCAGTAACGCGCTTCCAAGTGTCCCTGCACATCGCGCAGGTAGATCCACACACCGCCTTGGCGCGCGGTCAGTTCGCGGGCACTGCCCAGCGCGAACAGTGCCAGGTCGAAGAAACATGCCGGAACGGGGTCGCCATCGTGCGTTAAGGCGCCTTCTAGGGCGTATAGCGGACGCGGCACCACCATCAGGCGGGTGGTGGTGGCGGGATTGATGCGGATGCGTCCCAGTGCGGGGTCCAGGTAGGCAAGGTCCAGGCGGGCGGCGCGCTCCAGGCTCCGGTGCGCGCGCAGCATGCTCCAGGTATCGGCCGTGGTGAAGTTCCACAGATCGGCGATGTAGCTTTTCGCACCAGCGTTCAGGCCGTTGATCAGCTCGCTGCGCGTGGCACCACCGATCAGTTCCACACGACGTTCCTGCAGCGCCTCGGGCGGCGGGCTTACTTTCCATTCGGTACTGCGCACATGGGCGGTCTCTTCGCGAAAGGCCACATGGCCCTCGGAAAGTTGAGCGCGTCGCTGGGTGCGGTCGTTCAGTAGGTCCGTGCGCCGTTTACCGTGCCTGTGTTCAAGCTCGGTGATCAATGCCCGCAGGGCGGGGGTGAGGATACGGTCCTCCACGGTGCCGGTCAGCATGGTGCGCTCGTCAATGGCCATGTTCTACGCGGACGGGTCTCCAAAGGTTGTCGACGGGTGGTGGCTTGCTGTCGACGGGTGCATCCGGTGGTCGGTACGGGTCCGGGTGGCCCGATGCGCACCAACAAGGCTGGGCACCACACGCCCACACCCGCTACATTAGCGACCCGTTCGCCGGGACCCTTCCGTCCCGGAAAGGATCAACCCCCAAGCCCATCGGCATGAGGCATCTCACTTTCATCCCCCTGGCCACCATGCTTGCCGCACCCGTCGCCGCACAGACCCGCGCCATCAATTACACCGAGTTCGACCTCGAGAACGGATTGCATGTGATCCTCCACGAGGACCACAGCACCCCCATCGTGGCCGTTAGCGTGATGTACCACGTGGGCAGCAAGAACGAGGAGAAGGACCGTCGCGGGTTCGCTCACTTCTTTGAACATCTGCTGTTCGAGGGCTCAGAGAATATCGGACGGGGTGAGTTCAGCAAGCATGTCGAACGTGCCGGTGGCGTGCTGAACGCCAACACCACTGGAGATCGCACCTATTACTACGAGGTGTTGCCCAGCAACCAATTGGAACTGGGCCTCTGGCTCGAGAGCGAGCGCATGCTGCACGCCAAGGTGGACCAGAAGGGCGTGGACACCCAGCGGGAAGTGGTTAAGGAGGAGCGGCGCCAGCGCTACGAGAACCAGCCTTACGGCACCATCCTTATCGAGGTGCTCAAGCGCGCCTACACCGAGCATCCTTACCAATGGCCCACCATCGGCTTCATGGAAGACCTGAACGCTGCCAGCGAGGCCGACTACAAGGCGTTCTACAAGAAGTTCTACATCCCAAACAACGCGGTGCTGGTGGTGGCAGGCGATATTGATCCTGCTCAGGCGAAGGTGCTGGTGGGCAAATATTTCGGTGGCATCCCCAAAGGCGAACCTGTGAAGCAGCCCATGGCCATGGAACCACCGTTGGAAAAGGAGGTCCGCGATGTCATCTACGACCGCATCCAATTGCCGGCCGTGGTGCAGGGCTACCGCATTCCCGCCAACGGTACCCCCGATTTCTATGCCGTGGACCTGGTGAACCGCCTGCTCAGCAATGGCAATGCATCGCGCCTGAACCGCTCG
>CAZQFG010000110.1:0-9469 GCA_964592515.1 uncultured Chryseobacterium sp.
CGCTGAAGGGATGGGAAGTGCATGGCACCGAGTTCGGCCAGCAGGCCTTGAACGCCTGTCGTTCACGCGGTATCAACATCATTGAAGGGACCCTGGACCCGGCCAACTACCCGCCAGGCCATTTCGATGTGGCCTGCTCGTTCGAGGTGATCGAGCACCTGCCATACCCAGGACCGGAGATGGAGAACATGGCCAAACTGCTAAGGCCGGGAGGCGCGCTTTACGTGACCACGCCCAACTACCGCAGCGTAGGCCATTGGCTGACAGGCCGCGATTGGACCGTGGTGAACTACCCAGAACACCTCAACTATTTCACCCCAAGGACCCTTCGCAAACTGATCACGTCCAGAGGCTTTCGGACACACCGGGTACGGACAACGGGCATCTCCCTCAACCGGATTAAGGCCCGGCACGGCCACGACCGCACTGAAAAGGACGCGGTGCGCAACTCGCAAGAAGCACTACGGAACAAGCTGGAAAACAACCCGTTACTCAATCTGGCCAAGCGAACAGTTGACGCGCTGCTGGACCTTCTCGGTATTGGTGACAACCTGAAGGCCACCTTCGTGAAGAAGGGTCAATGATGGTAGGGACTGCCTTGCAGAATGGCCGTGGCACGATAGAGCTGCTCGGCGAACAGAAGCCTGACGAGCTGGTGCGGAAATGTCATCGGCGATAGGGAAAGCACCAGGTCTGCCCGTTCGCGCACTGAGGGGTCCAGGCCATATGCACCACCCACCACAAAGGCCACCTGCCGCGCACCCTGATCACGCCAGGCACCCAGCTGGGTCGCGAATTGCCTGCTATCCAACAGCTTACCGCGCTCATCCAGGGCCACCACGCGTTCGCCGGGACGCAGTGCCGCCAAGATCCGCTCGCCTTCCACGCGTTGCTGATGGGCAGGATCACCACGGCCAGCCTCGGGCAAGACCACCTCTTCCACGGTCCACACCCGGCGAACTCGGCCCAAATAATGCTCCAGTCCCTCGGGAACATAGCCCCGCTCGGTGCGCCCCACCCACACCAGTCGTACCTTCATGATCCCTTGTTTGTTGGAAATTCGTTCCGCCAGCCCGGAACATCATGGCCCGGTATTTGCCAAATTTCGGCACAAATGACCCTTGCGATGAACCGTATCCCTGTTCTGCTGGTTGGCATGCTGCTCGTTCTGGGCCTGCGCGCGCAGGATGCCGTGAAAGACCAGGTGGTGCAAGCCATGAAGACCGGCAGCCCCAAGGAACTGGTGGCACAGTTCATACCGAACATCGACCTGACCGTGAAGGAAGTGTCCGATGTGTACAGCAGGGCCCAAGCCGAACAGATCCTGCGCAAGTTCTTCAACGAGAACCCGCCGGTGGACATGGTGATCGAACACAAAGGCGAAAGCAAGTTCGGCGACAAGTACTATATCGGCATTCTGCGCACGCGCACCGGTTATTTCCGGGTGACCTTCTTCCTGAAACGCACCGAGGACACCTACCAGGTGAAGCAGCTGCGGATCGAGAACAGCAAGAACGACCTCTGACCGTGCTGCCCACCGGAACGGAAGCGCTCATTGACCTTGCCCTGCGCGAGGACATTGGCGACGGTGACCACACCACGCTTTCCACCATACCGGCCGACGCCCGCGGTGCCGCCCGCCTTTTGGTGAAGGACCAAGGCATACTGGCCGGCGTGGAACTGGCTCAAGCCATTGCCCATAGGCTCGACCCCGACCTGCACTTCAAAGTGTTCCTTCAGGACGGTGCATCCGTTGCGAAAGGCGATGTGGCCTTCACCGTCATGGGCAGCTCGCGCTCCATTCTCATTGCAGAACGGCTGATGCTGAACTTCATGCAGCGCATGAGCGGGATCGCCACCATGACGCACCGGTTCGTGCAAGCCGTGGAGGGCACAGGGTGCCGCGTTCTTGATACAAGGAAGACCACTCCTGGACTGCGCGCCATTGAAAAATGGGCCGTGCGGATCGGCGGAGGGCACAACCACCGCCATGGGCTTTACGACATGGTGATGATCAAGGACAACCATGTGGACATGGCCGGTGGCATACCACAAGCGATCGCTGCGGCACGTGCCTATCTGACCCATCATGGACTGCAGTTGCCCATTGAGGTGGAAACGCGTTCCATGGCCGAAGTGGAACAAGTGCTCGCCACGGGCTGTGTTCAGCGGATCATGCTGGACAACTTCACCCCGGAGAACATGCGTGTTGCCGTGAAGCACATTGGTGGGCGATTCGAGACCGAGGCTTCAGGCGGGATCACGCTGGCAACGGTGAGGTCCTACGCGGAGACCGGGGTCGACTTCGTTTCCGTGGGCGCCCTTACTCACAGCGTGCCCAGCCTCGACCTGAGCCTGAAGGCCCTTTGACCATGGTGCAGCGCTACAAACGCAAGCTGCTCTATTCCCGGGTATTCCGCCGCCTCATCGGATGGGCCAAGCGGATCAAGCTACCGGGCTTCAAAGGCTTCAGCCTGTACGAGATCTCCCGGTTCTTCTTCTCAGCCTTGTTCACCGGACGGCTGGTCGACCGTGCATCGGCCATTGCTTTCAAGGTCTTCATGTCCTTCTTCCCCGCCGTGATCGTGCTGCTGACACTGATCCCTTACGTCCCCATCCCCGACTTTCAGCTGCGCTTGCTGGAGACCTTCCACGAGATGCTGCCGAACGAGGTGTACCAGTTCATTGAAGGAACACTGCATGACCTGCTGGTGAAGAAACACGGCACACTTCTCTCCGTGAGCTTCATTGTGGGCATTTACCTGGCGAGCAACAGCATTGATGCCGTGCTGGATGGCTTCAGCGGAAGCACCAACCTCACCAGATGGCACAGTGCCATGAAGCAACGCATGCTGAGCCTGGGCCTGTTGATCCTGCTGACCTTGCTCGTGGTGCTCTCCATTCCGGTGCTGGCCTTCAGCGGCATCATCATTGGCAAGTTGCACGCCATACGGTTCTTTGCCAGCGAACTGGAAGTATGGACCGCACTGGCCATCAAGTGGTTCGTGTCCATTCTGCTGGTGATGGTGGCCGTGTCGCTCCTCTATACCGCAGGCGACCCAGGGGCCAAGCGGTTCAAGACCTTCACACCGGGATCCATCCTGGCGGTGTTCCTCATCCTTCTGGTCTCCCAGGCATTGGCGTTCGTGTTCGACAACATCACCGACTACAACGCCCTTTACGGTTCCATTGGCGCCATATTGGCCGTGCAGTTGTGGATCTATTTCAACATGATCGCCCTGCTGATCGGATATGAACTGAACACGAGCATTGCCATTGCCCATCACCACCGCAGCAAACACCTGCATGTGCCCGCAGTGAACGAAGCTGCGTGATGAACGGATAACTTGGGCTCCCATGCGGACCCTGCTCCCCTTCCTTCTTGTGGTGTGCGCCCTGCCCGGCCTGGCACAACGGTTCGATGCCAAACATCCACCGAACACCTACCGCAATGCCGACAATCCGCACTACTGGAAGAACCGGCCGCCCTACGCGGACTATTGGCAGCAGGATGTGCACTACTTGATCAAGGCCCGCATGGACGACCAGCGCGACCTGGCCGAAGGAGATCTTACGCTGTACTACTACAACAACTCGCCGGACACGCTCCGATACGTCTTCTTCCACCTGTACCAGGAAGCGTACAACGCTGGCTCTTATGCCGATCTCCTGGAGAACGGCACCAGGCACCGCAAAGCGCAGGACAGCATTGAGGCAGGAACGGACATCCACCAGCTGCTGGCCAATGGAGCGGAAGTGCGCACCGAGCAGGACAACACGGTCCTGAAGGTCTGGCTGAACGAACCACTGGCACCGGGTGAACGGGTCACCTTCCGCATCACCTTCACCACGCATTGGTCCGACCGAATGGACCGCCGCATGAAGCTCTTCAAGGCATGGGGAGCGAAACACTACGACGGCGTGCACTGGTACCCGCGCATAGCGGTGTACGACCGCAAATTCGGGTGGGACACCCAGCAGCACCTGGGGAACGAGCTCTACGGCGACTTCGGCACCTTCGATGTGGAACTGGACCTGCCCCACCACTACATCGTGGAGGCCACCGGTTGGTTGCAGAACCCACAGGAGGTGATGCCTGCCGAACTGCGGGCGCGCCTGGACATCCGCAACTTCAAGGACAAACCGTGGAATGAGCGACCGTCCACCGTGATCGAGCCGGACACCACCAAACGCAAAGTGTGGCGCTACCACGCCGAGAACGTGCACGACTTCGCCTTCACCGCGGACCCTACCTACCGCATCGGCGAAGCGGAATGGAACGGCATAAAGTGCGTGGCCGTGTTGCAGGAACCGCATGCCAGCGGCTGGCAGAACGCCGCAGACTACTGCGCCAAGGTGATCAAAGCGCACAGCACCTCCTTCGGTATGTATGCCTACCCGAAAATGGTGGTGGCCGATGCACGCGATGGTATGGAATACCCCATGCTGACGCTGGATGGAGGACGTGATCCCGACTACCGCGGACTATTCGTGCACGAGATCGGCCACAACTGGTACTACGGCATGGTTGGCAGCAACGAGACCTACCGCGCCTTCATGGATGAAGGCTTCACGCAGTTCCTGACCAGTTGGGGCCTGGAGCTCATTGATGGCGACACCCTGGTGAGCGAACCGCCAAGGACCACCTACCAGGCCAGGTACACACGACCGGAGCTGGTGCGCGAAAGTGAAGTGTACGCCGGCTACCAGCATGATGCCGTGCGCGACCGACTACCGCCACTGAACACGCACAGCGACGAGTTCGGCTATTGGCAGAAACGCGGACATGGCGGTTATGGCCATGCGTATTCCAAGACGGCCACCATGCTGTACAACCTGCAATATGTCGTGGGCGACTCGCTGTTCCTATCCGCCATGCAGCACTACTTTGACCAATGGCGCATGTGCCACCCCTATCCGGAGGACATGCGGCAGAGCTTCATCGACCACACCCGCATGGACCTCAACTGGTTCTTCGATCAATGGCTCGAGACCGGCAAGCGGATGGACTACGCCGTGAAGGGCGTGAAGCACCGCTACGCCAACAACGGCCAGGAGATCCACCTTCGTCGCAGTGGCGACATGCACATGCCCATCGACCTGCGCGTGATCGCTCGTGATGGCACCGTGCGCGACTTCCATATCCCCAATACCTGGGACCTGAAAAGCACCACGGCCACGGTGCTTCCACGCTGGATCGGGTACGACGACCTTCAGCGTGATCATGTGGTACGCGTGGACATTCCCTCGGGCATCGACGAGGTGATCATTGACCCCACCGACCGCTTGGCCGATGCATATAAGGTCAATGACCGGCTGAGCCTGCCGATCAGCGTGGACCTGGACCACCATGTGCGCAACAGGCCCGATCGACGCGTGTATGAGGCCTTCATGCGCCCCGACCTCTGGTGGAACGGATACGACGGAGTGAAGGCCGGTGTGCACTTCAACAGCAGCTACATGAAGTACAAGCACCGCGTGCATTTCAGCGCGTGGCTGAACACGGGCATGGGTCAGCACCTTCCACCCACCAACACTTCCGCAGCGCTGGACAGCATACCCGGCAACACCGACACCGGATTCGATGCGCTCTCGTTCAATTTCCGTTACGAGAACGGCATTGAGAAGGTGTTGAAAGGCGCCACCGTGTTCGTACATGCCCGCGCGCTTGAGGGCTTGCAGCGTTATGGAGCAGGTTGGCGCTGGGACATGCCCAATGGACGCACCACGGCACAGGCCGAGCTCCTGTACTTCATTCGGCGGGACAGCGCGGACCTCACCTATCTCCTGTATCCCGAACAATGGGAATTGAACAAGACCAACGGGGCCATTGACCTGAGCTTACGTCACCGCTACACCCATGACCGTGGCACAGGCGACCTGAAGCTGGAAATGCGCAGCAGTGCCGTTGGCAGCGCATCGGGCTACGGACAGGTCCGGCTCACGGCGGTGAACGTGAACGAGCTGGGCCCCATCCAAGTCCGCACCCGCGGCTTCGGTCAATACGGCACCGGTGCAACACCGCGTGAAAGTGCGCTGTACATGGCCGGCGCATCGCCAGAGGAAATGATGGAGAACAAGTACGTACGTAGCATCGGCTTTGTGCCTTATGACTGGCTGGGCTATGCCGATGGTCTCAACCGGTTCCAGCAGGGCGGAGGCCTTGGCCTGCGCGGCTACGCCGGATACCTGGCCCCGGAAGTGGACCCATCGAACGGACAGTTATTATTCACGCACTACGGCAACACGGGTATCTCGGCCAGCGCGGAGATCGACCTCGACGGACTTGTTGATTGGAGGCCGCGCAAAGTGGCGCGCTACCTGCACCTGGACATTTACCTGTTCGGCGATGCGGGCTCCATGGGCTACCGCAATAGCAAAGGCCATCTGGAACTGGCGCCCGTACGTGCCGATGCCGGCGCCGGTGCAGCGTTCACCATCAAACGCTTCGGTCCGTTGGTGGACATCAAGCCGCTCACCATCCGTTTCGACGTACCGTTCCTCATCACTGCACTGCCCGCCACCGAGCAAGAGCACATGGCCTTCCGCTATGTGGTGGGAATTGGCCGCAATTTCTGACCACCATGTTCCGCATTCCGCTGCTTTTAGGTCTGCTGTTGCAAGCGTTCACCCTGAGCGCACAACCACCCAATGCCACCGTACTGGGGCGATGGACCACCGTGGACGACAACACGGGAAAGCCCCGAAGTGTGGTGGAGATCACTATCACCAACGGCACGCTCAGCGGGCGCATCGTGGACCTCTACGACAAGACCAAGCTGGACAAGCGCTGCGACAAATGCCCTGACGACCGGAAGAACAAGCGGATCGTGGGTCTCGAGATCATCCGCGGAATGAAGGCCGATGGCACTACTTGGGAGGACGGCACCATTTTGGACCCGGAGACCGGAAAAGTGTACGACTGCAAGATCTGGATGGAGAACGGCAAGCTGATGGTGCGCGGCTACGTGGCCTTCTTCTTCCGAACACAGGTGTGGGTGCGGTAAGCGGATCCAGCAGGACCGTTCAGACCTTGGCCACACCACCGACCAGGTCCAACAGCTTTCTGCGGATCGCCTTCGGATAGAGCTGAGCGATACGCTCCCTGGCACCGTTCGACATGGGTACGAGATCGGTGCGCAACGCCTGCTCCACAAGCGACACAAGCTCATCCACTGAACGGTGCTCCAAATAGAAGCCATGCTCGCCCACAATGTCGGGCAGTGCGGCCACCCGGCTCACAATGGGTACGCATCCGCATAACATGGCCTCGCAAGGTGCGCTGGGGAAACCCTCCCACACGCTTAGTTGCAGGTAGAACGTGTGTCGCGAATAGACCATGGGCAGTTCCTCGTAGGGAACGAACCCCAGTAGCTCAACGTTAGGTGGCACCCGCTCATAACGCATGGCCGGTGTATTCCCGACCAGCGTGAAGTGCTGCTCCGGGAACCGGTCCGCGAGCGCGAACAACAGATCGACCCCTTTCCGTGTGAAGTTCGAAGCGTTCATCTGCGCCACGGTCAGGAAGGACCCAGCGACCCTGCCTCCCATTGGCCGGAAACGTTCCGGATCGTAGCCATAGGGGACCACGGTACAAGGCGTGTTGATATCGGGACCGAACGCTTGATACCCTTGATGCAATGGATCTTGCGCGTCAGCGGAAAAATGCTGTTCGCTCCGCACCAGGTTCGTGCTGCATGGCACCAGGTGTGATGCCCAACGCATCGAGGCCCTCGTCATGGCGCCCATGGGAAAGCGATGCATGGCACCATACCGGAATGAAGGGAAGGACGCGCAATCGAACCCGCCCAGCACGATCAGCGCAGGAACGGAGAGGACACGACCGAGCACTACTGGTAAAAAGGAATGAAAACCGCCGAACTGCGTGACACTTACTGATGCTCCGGGGAGATGCCTCATCAGGAAGAACGCCTGACGCAGTAATTCGAATGGCGTGGCCCACTTGCGCTTGGGGGCGAAAACGAATGTGACCACCCGGTACTGTTCGCTCAGCAAGGCCACATCATGGCGCGCGAACGAGGCCATGATGGTGGTGGTGTATACGAGCTTTCGCTTTCCGGACATGGCGTGCGAAACTAACGGGATACGGGTAAGGGTAATGTTTATCTTGGTGAGATCATGAGAGCGACCTTCATCCTTATCGCATCGCTCATTGTATTGCAGACCTTCTCCCAGACATCCTGGGAGGAGCAGGCTTCCTGCCCGGGAGCACCGCGATGGGGCGTCGTTTGCTTTGCCATTAACGGCATAGGCTACATGGTCAGTGGAAGGAGCGGAACCACCGACCTCGATGAGGTCTGGGCCTATGATGCGTTATCTGATTCATGGTCCGAACGCACGCCGATACCAGGGGGGCGCCGTGTGGCTTGTGCATTCACTATCGGAGGTAAAGGATACGTGTTGGGAGGCCTTTATGGGTCATCGAACATCAGGGATGACCTATGGGAGTACGATCCCGCATCCGACACCTGGACGCAGATGAGCGGGCTTCCTGGAACACCTCGTTACGGCTCCACAGCTTTCGTTCAGAATGGCATCGCATATGTTCTCGGTGGAAGCATAGGCGGTGGCGATGGACCTTTCATTTCCGAGCTATGGGCCTACGACCCTTCAACGGATGAGTGGGCTTCCCGTGCCCCGATACCTGACCAGGGCCGAGTCGGAGCCTCTTCATTTACAGCGAACAACCTTTGCTATGTTTTCGGCGGCAGACAAGAGGACCAGTCGATGTCAAATGAGCTATGGGCTTACTTACCCGGGTCCAATACGTGGGAGGCAAGAGAACCTCTCCCGGGTGCTGGTCGTCATTATGCAAGAGCTTACTCCATACTGGACCGTGGTGTTATCCTTTCTGGACAGACCGGTACCGGGTCATTGGCTGATGGATGGGTCTATTCCCCTTGGTCGGACAGTTGGTGGCCTATTGAGGACTACCCCGGCGAAGGAGGCTGGAGCGGCGCGCAGTTCGCACTGAATGAACGGCTCTTCGCAGGTCTGGGACAGACCAGTGGTTCATCCTATGCCGATCTATGGGAATTGAAGGAGATACCGATTGGTCATTCAGAACACATAACGGCACAAGAGTTCGATGTATATCCTTCCCTGATCACCGCAGGAGGGTTGCTTAACATCCGCACCGCTTTCACCATAGATCGGGCCAAGGCATTGACGCTGACCGATGTTCAAGGTCGGCGTGTGCCCATTCCCCTCAGAAGAAATGATCTGAACTCGTTCGAAGTACCCGATATCGCACCCGGAACGTATCTTCTGACCATCCCCCTCCTTGGGGCGCCCCATAGAAGCGCGAGGATCATGGTTATTCCCTGATGGCAACAACACGTATCAACCGGATGGACCATACGTGCACAGGCTTACATTCGCCGTCCATCAACTGAAAAACACCAGTCGTGAGCGCCGTGTTCAAAAAGATCGCAAAGCCTGCCTACCG
>CAZQFG010000111.1:0-9450 GCA_964592515.1 uncultured Chryseobacterium sp.
TCACCGTTTCGTACTGCTCCTCGAAGTTGTGGTGACTGATGTCCACCACATGCAGTAACAGGTCGGCCTCGCGGGTCTCGTCCAATGTGCTCTTGAAGCTTTCGATGAGCTGTGTGGGCAGCTTGCGGATGAAGCCCACGGTATCGCTCACCAGGAAGGGCAGGTTGCCCAGCACGATCTTGCGCACGGTGGTGTCCAGCGTGGCGAAGAGCTTGTTCTCGGCGAAGACGTCGCTCTTGCTGAGCAGGGTCATGAGGGTGCTCTTGCCCACGTTGGTATAGCCCACCAGTGCCACGCGGATCAGCTTGCCGCGGTTGCTGCGCTGGGTGGCCATTTGCCGGTCGATCTGCTTCAGTTGGTCCTTCAGCAGGGCAATGCGGTCGCGCACCAATCGGCGGTCGGTCTCGATCTCTTTTTCACCCGCGCCACCCCGTGTGCCGGTGCCACCACGCTGGCGTTCCAAGTGGGTCCACAGCTTGGTGAGGCGCGGTAGCATGTACTCGTACTGCGCCAGTTCCACCTGCGTTTTGGCGTGCGCCGTGCGTGCCCGGCGGGCGAAGATGTCCAGGATCAGACGCGGCCGGTCGAGCACGGGCTTGCCCAGTTCCTTCTCCAGGTTGCGCTGTTGGGCGGGCGATAGCTCATCGTCGAAGATGATGCAATCCGCCCCGTGCTCTTCCATCCAGGTCTTCACTTCCGCCAGTTTGCCGCTGCCCACATACGTGCGGCCATCGGGCCTGTGCAATCGCTGGGTGAAGCGCTTCAGGGTGGTGATATCCGCCGTGGTGGCCAGGAACTCGAGCTCGTCGAGGTATTCCTTCACTTGATCGGTGTCCTGGCCGTCGGTGATGAGGCCGATCAGTACGGCCTTCTCGGCCTTGCCCTTCAGTTCCAGTGGGTCGATCATTGGCTACTGCTGGCGAAGGCTGCGCACGTGTGCCACCACGGCCTCGATCTCGGCGGCCGAGAGCACGTTCTTATAAGCCATCATGGCGCCTTTACCGTTGGTCACCTGCGCGATCATCTGCTCTTTGGTCAACGCCGAGGTGGTCAGGTCCTTGGCACCGTTCAGGCCCAGCTTGCCATCCTTTCCATGGCACAGGGTGCAATGCATATTGAACAGCTGATCGCCTCGCCCTTTGCCTTTGCGCTGGGCATCGTTGTCGGCGGTGGTCTCGTTGCTGCAAGCGAGCAGCAGCAACAGGGGTGTAAAGAGGATGATGGCGATACGTGTCATAGCCAGCCTCGTCCATGTCCGATCTCGCGGAAGGGCCAGGGTGTGGCCCACAACATCAGTGCCAGCCCGATCAGGTAGAACACGGCCACCCGCAGTTGTTTCGCTCGTTCCTCTTTGGCACGCTTGGCCAACGAACGCCCCAAGGTCACCAGAATGATCGCGATGATCATGGTGCCGATGTGCTCGAATTTCCAGAAGGTGTACGAGGGATAATTGGGGGTGTAGCTCTTTACGCGCATCAGGTAGAGCACGAGCCCCACCACCAACTGCACATGGCAAAGCACCATGGCAATGATGGCCACCATACGTTCACCCACGAGAATGGGGCGCTGCATCAGGTAGCCGCGCAGTGCCATCAGGCCTGCGAGCAGTACGCTCACCAGTACGCCGTAGCGCAACAGGCTGTGGAGAAAGAGAAAGAAGTAGTCGCTGTTCATGGAACGATCGATAGGGTTACCGGAGCGGCGCGAAGTTAGCGGCCTGAAGTGCTTCTGCTGTCCGGCAATTCGCCGGGAACTGGCGGCCGGGTCGCTACTTTCGTGCGGTCCATGGTCCGTTACTTCCTCCTCCTCCTCCTGTGTGCGCTCTTTACCGCAACCGCTAGCGCCCAAAGTACTCTGCCGCGTGGCCATATCAGCGATGCGGCCCCAGTGCTGATCGCCTTTACCAATGCCACCGTGCATGTGGATGCGCGCACCGTGCTCACCCAGGCCACCTTGCTGGTGCGCAACGGCGAGGTGGTGGCCGTGGGTACCAAAGTGAAGGTGCCCGTAGGTGCACAGGTGCGCGACCTGAAGGGCCTGCACATTTGGCCCGCGCTGATCGAACCTTACTGCGATCTGGGATTACCCGCCGACAAGCCTGAGCAGCGAAAAGCAGAGGTGAAAGGCGCCCGCCATTGGAACGGTGCACTACGGGCCGATGCCCATGCACACACATTGCTACAGCCGGATGCCAAGCAAAGCACCGATCTGCGTGCCCAAGGCTTCGCCATGGTGATAACTCACCGTATGGACGGCATAGCGCGTGGCACCTCGGCGGCCGTGGTGCTCAGTGATGCACCCGCGTCAGGAGCCGTGGTTCGGCCCGATGTGGCGGCCCATTTCAGCTTCCGCAAGGGCAGTTCGCTGGACGACTATCCCAGTTCGCAAATGGGGGCCATCGCCCTATGGCGCCAGACGGTGATGGACGCCCGTTGGTATGCGGCACAACCTGAGCCTCAGGAGACCGATGCCGTACTTGCGGCACTGGCCGCTCAGTTGCAAGGCCGCATCGTGGTGGAGGCCGGCGACCGGAACGAGGTGTTGCGCTGGGTACGCTTGCTTGATGAGTTCAAATTGCCCGCTATCGTGAAAGGGTCGGGCGATGAGTACGCCCGATTGGAGAGCATCCGCCAAGCCGGCCTCCCGCTGTTGGTGCCCGTTTCGTTTCCCGAGGCCTACGATGTAGAGGACCCCTACGATGCGCAGGAGGTGAGCTATGCCCGCCTGAAGCATTGGGAGATGGCGCCGCGTAATGCGCACATCCTCGACACGGCGCGTGTGGTGTTCGCCTTCACCACCCACGGCCGCAAGGATCTGAAGGACCTGTGGAAGGACCTGCGCACCATGGTGGCCCTTGGGTTGGACAGCGCCCGTGCCATCGAGGCCTTCACCACCGATCCCGCCCGCCTCTTCGGTCTCGATGATCGGTACGGTGCCTTGCGTGAAGGCATGGCCGCCAACTTCCTCATCACTTCCGGACATCTGCTGTCCGAGCGCAACATCATCCACGAGACCTGGGTGGATGGCAAACGCTTCGTGCTCGACGATCCGGAGCGCATCGACATCAAAGGCTCCTATGAGCTCAACCTCGCTGCATCGATCTGGAACCTGGAAGTGACCGGCGAAGGGAGCAAGCTCGAGGCCACCGTGCGTCGGGCCAGCGACCCTGATAGCTTGAAAGTGAAGGCGCGCATAGATCGGCAGGGAAGCTTGGTGAGCCTCGCCTTCGCACCAAAGGACGACCCCAAGGCCATCATACGCCTCAGTGGTACCATCCACGCCGGTGGTGGGCTGTGGGACGGGCAAGGTCAACGTTCCGGCGGTGAGTGGTTCGCTTGGTCGGCGCTGCGCCGCGCTGGGAAGAACGGGGCGCGCAAGGCCACTGCGGACAGCACGCTTACCGTCATCACGGATGCCGGTCCGGTCCCACAACCCATGGTCGGCTTCGGCTGGACCGAACTGCCCAAGCAAGGCACAGTGATCTTTCGCTATGCAACCGTTTGGACGAACTCCGCGCAAGGCATTTTACGCAACACCGACGTGTGCATCCACGAGGGGCGCATCAAGGCGATCGGGCAGGGGCTTGATGTGCATGCGCTCTTCCCCGGGAAAAAGAAGCCCGAAGTGACCGAGGTGAACGCCACAGGCATGCACCTCACCTGCGGCATCATCGATGAGCATTCGCACATTGCGATCTCGCGTGGGGTCAACGAAGGAGCCATGGCCGTTTCGTCGCAGGTGCGAATCGGTGATGTGGTGAACCCGGACGACATCAACATTTATCGCAATCTGGCTGGCGGTGTCACCACTGTTCAGTTGTTGCATGGCAGCGCCAACCCCATTGGTGGACAGAGCGCGCTCATCAAGTTGCGTTGGGGGCAGACAGCCGATAGCATGCTGATCCGCGGCGCGGCAGGACACATCAAATTCGCGCTGGGCGAGAACGTTAAACAGAGCAACTGGGGGCCGGGCTCACGCTTCCCGCGTTCGCGCATGGGCGTGGAGCAGCAGTTCTACGAAGCGTTCATCAGAGCGCGTGAGTACGAGGCCGCCAAGCAGCATTGGACAGAACTGCGTCCGCGCGACCGGTCGGGCCTGGTTGCGCCGCGCACCGATCTGCAATTGGAGGCGCTCGCAGAGATCCTGCGCGGCGAGCGCCACATCACCTGCCACAGTTATGTGCAGAGCGAGATCGACATGCTCATGCACGTGGCCGACAGCATGGGATTCAAGGTGAACACCTTCACGCACATCCTCGAGGGCTACAAGATGGCGCGCAAGATGCAGCAGCACGGTGTTAATGCGAGCACCTTCAGCGATTGGTGGGCCTATAAGTTCGAGGTGTACGATGCTATTCCGTACAACGCGGCACTGTTGCACATGCACGGCGTGAACACCGGCATCAATAGCGACGATGCGGAGATGAGCCGCCGCCTGAATCAGGAGGCCGCCAAGGCCGTGAAGTATGGAGGCGTTGCGCCTGAGGAAGCGTGGAAGATGGTGACGCTGAACCCGGCGCGCATGCTCAAGCTCGATCATCGCCTCGGGACCATTGAGCCCGGCAAGGATGCGGACCTGGTTTTGTGGAGCGCCGATCCGCTCAGCATTGCGGCGCGCGTTGAACGTACCTATGTGGACGGTGTCTGCTACTTCGACCGCACCACCGATGCCGCGCGGCGCGCATGGGTGGTCGCCGAGCGCGATCGCATTGTACGCGCCATGTTGGCCGCCAAGGCCGAAGGTGCCCCAACACGTAAGCCCCGTAGTGAACGCCAGCATTTGTGGCATTGCGAGGACATTGGCGAGGAGAGCGAACAACATGAGGAACACGATGCACACTGAGCGGACCGAATACCTTCTAGGGCAAGTCCTGAGTGCAGCGCGGGCCATCCGTGCCCTCATGGTGTTGTCGTCCGTGTTGCTGGCGGTCCCAATGTGCGCACAGCAGCCTGTTCCCGCGCCGCCACAGCAAAAGAGCGTCCTGATCACGGGTGGCACCGTGCACGTGGGCGACGGTCGCGTGATCGATGAAGGCGCCGTAGGCTTCCGCGACGGACGCATCGATTACGTGGGTTATGCCTACGGCGTAAAGGCCACCTACGACACCACCATTCAAGTGGTGGGGCAGCATGTGTATCCTGGCATCATTGCAGCCGATGCGACCATTGGGTTGGAGGAGATCGAGGCCGTGCGTGCCAGCGTGGACGTGGAGGATATCGGTCGCCTGGAGCCGGAGATGCGCACACTGATCGCCTACAAGGCCGACTCGCGGGTGGTGCCCACGGTGCGTTCCAATGGAGTGCTGATCGCGCAGATAGCTCCGCGTGGCCTGGTCATCAGTGGCACCAGTTCCATCGTGCAGCTCGATGCCTGGGACTGGGAGCATGCTGTGCTTCAGGCCGACGATGGCGTTCACCTCAACTGGCCTGCTGCCTATCAGCGCAGCGGCTGGTGGGCCGAACCCGGTGAGACCGACAGCGAAAAGAAGGATGAGCGCGCCAACAGGCTGGAGGAGTTGCGCTCCTTCTTCCGCAAGGCGAAGGCCTACGCGCAGGAGAAAGCCCCCGAGAACGTGGACCTGCGGTTAGAGGCCATGCGTGGCGTGTTCACCGGTCGGAAGGCGTTGTTCGTGCATGCGAACGCGGCTAAGGAGATCTCCGAGGCCGTGCAGTTCGCCAAGGCCGAAGGGGTGAAGCGCCTGGTGATCGTTGGTGGCTACGATGCTTGGCGCGTGGCCGATCTGCTGCGCGAGAACAAGGTGGATGTGGTGCTGCGCCGATTGCATAGCCTGCCCATGCGGCCCGAGGATGACATTGATCTGCCTTACCGGCTACCCGCATTGTTGAAGGAACGCGGCGTGCGGTTCTGCCTGGGCTATGCGGGTGACATGGAGGCCATGGGCCTGCGCAACCTGCCCTTTCTTGCCGGCACCGCCGCGGCCTATGGGCTTTCTGCGGAGGACGCCCTGCGCAGTATTACGCTCGATGCCGCAGCTGTGCTCGGTGTTGATGATCGCCTCGGCAGCCTCGCAGTGGGCAAAGAGGCCACACTGATCGTGTCCACAGGCAATGTGATGGACATGCAGGGTAACCGAATTGTGCACGGCTACATCCAGGGTCGCCGGATCGTGCTGGACGATCACCACCAACAGATGTACAGGTTGTATCGCCAGCGGTTGGAACAGGGTCAGTAACCCAGTTTGCCCCGTGTGCGGCCAAGCACATTAGCTGCAACGACACGCGCCTTTTCAGCTCCGCGTTTCAGTTCGCGCTCCAGCTCGGCGGGGTCGTTCATCAGCCGGTCAAAGGTCTCGCGTTCGTTGCGGAAGCCGTCCAGCAGCACCTCCAGCAGCGCTTTTTTCGCGTGGCCATAGCCATAGCCGCCCGCACGGAACTTTGCCGCCATGTCGGCCACGGCATCGGCAGGGGCCACCAGTTTGAAGAGCTTGTAAACGGTATTGCCATCTGGGTCCTTCGGCTCTTCCATGGGCGTGCTGTCCGTCACGATGCCCATCACCTCTTTCTTCAGTTCCTTCTCCGGGGCGAAGATCCGTAGCAGGTTATTGCGGCTCTTGCTCATCTTCTCGCCATCGGTGCCGGGCACGATCATCACTTGCTCGTCAATGCGCGCATCGGGCACCACGAAGGTCTCGCTCATCTGGTGGTTGAAGCGCTCGGCCACATCGCGTGTGAACTCGATGTGCTGCTTCTGGTCCTTGCCCACGGGAACGATATGCGCATCGTAGAGCAGGATGTCGGCCGCCATCAGCATCGGGTAGCTGAACAGCCCGGCGTTCACGTCCTCCAAGCGATCGGCCTTGTCCTTGAAACTGTGCGCCAGGGCCAGGCGCGAGTATGGGAAGAAGCAGGAGAGGTACCAGGAAAGCTCCGTGACCTCGGGCACATCGCTTTGGCGGTAGAACACCGTGCGCTCCGTATCCAGCCCGCAGGCCAGCCACGCCGCCGCCACACCGCGCGTGTTGCTGCGCAGCAATTCGGGGTCCTTGATCTGCGTGAGCGAATGGAGGTCGGCGATGAACAGGAACGACTCGTTCGCGAGATCACCGCTCAGCGCGATGGCGGGGCGGATGGCGCCCAGCACGTTGCCGAGGTGTGGTACGCCGGTGCTCTGTATGCCGGTAAGTATTCGGGCCATGGTCGGAAGGGCACGAAGATAGCCGCGTGCCACGGACCCTTGCCGCCAAAGGGTTCGGGCTACCTTCGCCCTCCCGTTGAACTTGCCCATGCGTCACAGTGCCGCCCCGGAACGTCCCCGTGTGGCCGATGGTGAAAGCCGTCGCGGCCCACTGGCCAAGTGGCTCTTCCTACCGCTGCGCTGGGTGTACAAGCTTTGGTTCATGGTGGTGTTCTTCGGCTCTCTGGTGGTTCTCTACCTTCCTTTCCGCGTGCTGCTTTACACCCCGCGCCGCTACGAGAAGGCTTTCCGTTTGAAGCGTTGTTGGGCCTGGTTCCTGCAATGGGCCAGTGGAGTGCCTGTACGCGTGGAGCGCACCACGCCGTTGCCACGTGCACCGTACGTGATCTGCTGCAACCACAGCAGTTACCTGGACATCATCCAGATGTACAATGTGGTGCCATCGTACTTCCTCTTCATGGGCAAGTACGAACTGCTCAAGTGGCCGCTCTTCAACATCTTCTTCAAGGGCATGAACATCGCCGTTAACCGCGGCAGCCACATCGAAGCGGCGAAAGCCTTCCGCAAAGCAGCACAGGCCCTCGATCGCGGCACGAGCATCGCCCTGTTCCCCGAAGGGACCATTCCCGCGCATACCCCGCGCATGAAACCCTTCAAGGACGGCGCCTTCCGCTTGGCCATTGAGAAGCAGGTGCCCATCGTGCCCATCACCTTCATTGATCATTGGCGCTTGTTCGGCGAGCCGCTGGAGCTGCTCTCCCGCGCCAGGCCTGGCATTGCGCGCGCCGTGGTGCATGCGCCCATTCCCACACAGGGCCTCACCATGGACGATCTGGTAAGTTTGCGCCGCAAGGTGTACGAGGTGATCGAGGGGCCGCTGCTGGAAGATGCAGCGTGAACCCCGGTCGGCCTATCTACCACTGCAGTATTCTTTCGATCCAGATATCCCACCAGCCCAGCACATGAAGATCGACGAGGCCACCCTGGACCGCATTGCCGAACTGGCGCGCCTGGACTTCAGCGACCCCGCAGCCCGCGAGGCCATGCTGAACGACATGGAACGCGTGCTCGGGTTCGTGGAAGAGCTGAATGAGGTGGACACCAAGGGCGTGGAGCCCCTGATCTTCATGACCGATGAGGCGGATGTGCTGCGCGAGGACGTGGTGGTGCCCGGCGATATCGTACCCAAGGCCGAAGCCCTGAAGAACAGTCCGGTCAGGGACAGCGATTATTTCAAGGTGCCCCGCGTGGTGGACAAGGGCTAGTACCTCGACCTACGCACGGGAAGGGCTCAGTTCACCCAGTTCTTCCTGATCATCCTCGTGACTTTCGCTCCAGGTTGCACGCGGGCCGTTGCCCAGTTCGCGCCAGCCGTAAACGAGCACCAGTGTAACTGCCGAAATGAAGTTCACGGCCACGAAGCTGTTCACATAGGTGGCATCCAGGTTCCACCAGGCCGGCAGTACGGGGATGATGAAGAAGGCACAGTTGCTCACGATCTGCATGATCAGCAGGATGGTGCCGCTGCGGGTCATGTTGTAGGTCCAGCCCAGCAGTATGGTAAGGCATACCATGCTCAATAGGAATACGGGCCAAGGGTAGCCATCGGGCACGCCCTCGTTGATCAGCAGCATGGGCAGGTACCAAAGCCCCCAAGCGAGACCCACCGTTAGACAGGAGCGCAAAGCGCTGTACTTCTCCTGCAGACGGGTCACGCTGAACTTCATCCAAGCGGTCTCCTCCACCAAAGCGATGCCCACAATGAAGGGCATATTGCTGATCAGTGGTTTCAGTCCGGCCACACCATCTTCCGTCATGCTGCGTACCAGCCAGCCGGGCCATTCAGCAAAGCCAAGGAACACCAATGTCGCGATGCCCACATAAGTGAACAGGAACTTCCACGAGAAGGCCAATAGATACCATTGTGCTCCGGCCTTCCAGTGGAAGAAGGATCCGAACAAGCGACGCAGGCCAGCGCCTTTCTCCAAGTACCATGTGAGCAGCATGGCGAACGCCAAGGGTCCAAAGGCCCTGAAGCGGAACACCATGTGAGCTGCGGCACTGTCGTGCATGTGGCCACCATCGGGTATCATGGCCATCACCAGGCCGACCACCACGAACTGGTAGCCGAGCGTGAGCAGAATGAAGACCAGAACGGGATTCTTTGTGATGAATGACCTCATGGCTTCGATGAATGAGGGGCGAAACTATCCGTATCAATACCGGAAGTCAAGGTTTTTTTCATCCGACAAGGAGCTATGTCCCTGAGCCAGTGGATATTCTCAGGTGCGCAGA
>CAZQFG010000112.1:0-9431 GCA_964592515.1 uncultured Chryseobacterium sp.
TGGGCCTTGGAGAGACGCCGGATAACCGCCGCACACGCGCATGCTTCCCGCGCGGTTTCCGGCGTGACGGACCAAGGGGCGTAGTGCGCAACGACGAGGGCGCCGTGACCTGCCTAACCCGCAGTACGCGCACACGCATCCAACGCACCCACCTCCCCCGGACCGTCACGCCGGGCGTGTGCAGGACTTGCGTGGTTGGGCACCGGCAGCGCGCTCCGGAACGCATCGGGGCCGATCCAACCATTCGGACCATCCTGCGCCGATCCTGTGCGGCAACCGTCTAGTTTCGTCGGCGCTGGGCGCATCCATGCCCGCGACCACCATGCACCGTACCCTCCAGACCATCCTCTTCGTCTTGCTGTTTGCTGTGCCCGCGTTGGCGCAACAGCCCCAACTGAACTGGGAGCGCACCTACTACACGGGCAACAGCACCAACGTGGGCAAGCGCGTGGTGCTGGGCGATGCAGATGATGTGTACACACTGGGGCAGGACGGTGTGTACAACGCCTACCTGGTGCGCTACCGCAGTTACGACGGGCAGACGCAATGGCAGGTGCAATGGGACAGTGTGACCAGTGTGGTGGACCTGGTGCGTGCGGATAACGGCACCCTCTACGCCACCTGGGTGCATTACGACCAACCCTTCAACTCGCCCCTGAACGTCGGTGTGGGGGCCTGGAGCAGCGATGGCACGCCGCTGTGGACCTACTACTGGAACGATTCGCTGAACCGCGACGACATTGCGCGCGACATGCACCTGGACCCCGATGGCAACGTGGTGATCTGCGCCACTTCCGAGGAGCTGTTCGGCAACCCCAGTGTGTTCAACAACATCAGCGTACTGAAGTTGGACCCCAGCGGCAACCTGCTGTGGCGGCGCACGTGGAACGGCATCCTGAACAACGACGATGAACCCAACGCTATTACCTGCGATGCGGCGGGCAATATCTATGTGACCGGCTACACCACCAATGCAGGCATTGCTGGGCAGGACATCGTGGTACTGAAGTACAATGCCGAAGGCGTGCTGCAGTGGGCGCAGAGCATCAACCGCAACACGGGCTTCGGAACGCATGTGGATGTCGGTCACCTGATACGCATACACAGCAACGGACGCATAATGGTGGCGGCGATGACCGAGAGCCCCGGTGCGGTGAACCTGGCGGACATCAGCCTGTATGCGCTGACCACGGCGGGCGCCACCGTATGGTCGTACCACTACAACAACCAGACGGAAGAGGAGGTGCTGGGCCTGGAAGAGGGCCTGAACGGCGACCTCTTCATGCAGGGCCGTTTCAGTGCACTGGCCGGCGATGGTGAAGTGGTGATGCGCGTGACCCCCAACGGTGCACAGGTATGGACCAGCACCTATGCCACCTCGAGCCTCGACAGTCGTTTCCCGAAGGCGATGGCCCTTTCGCCCGATGGCAACGTGATCACCACCGGCACCGTGGGCGACCAACTGCTGCGCGATGCCTATGCCCGCTGCTACGATGCGGCAGGTAACGCCCTGTGGACCTACCGCTACACGGCCACCAACAGTTTCAACGAAGAGGAGGGGCACGATGTGGTGGTGGGCCCCAACCTCGCCATCTATGTCACTGGCATGAACGACCAGCAGGCCACCTCGCAGATCCGGGGCTTCACCCTTTGTTTGTGTCCTGCCGCGCAGGGCGTGTGCCTGCTGGCGCCGCAGTCGCGTTCCGTGTTCCCCGCCACGGCCATGGCCGGCATCGACCTGGACCAGGACGGATGGCGCGACCTGGTGTTCGACATCCCCTTGCAGAATTCGCTGGGCGTGTACATGAACGGTCCCGATGGATTCACGCTCTCGTTCCCCGTGTTGTTGCCCGGTGCGCCCACCTTGCTGGCCACCGGCGACCTGGACCAGGACGGCGATGAGGACATCGTAACGGGCACCTTCGGCGGTGCGGACCTCAACGTGGTGGTGAACGGCGGCGGCACGCTGACCTACAGCGGCACCATACCCATTGGCGATGGCGTGCTTGACCTGGTGGTGGCCGACGTGGATGGGCAGAACGGTCCGGACGTGGTGGCCGTGAAGAACCAGGCGCCCAACCTGTATGTGTTGCTGAACAACGGCGACGGCAGCTTCACCACCACCACACCCACCGGCGTGCCCAACCCGTACCGCGTGACCGTGGGCGATGTGAGCGGCGATGGCGTGCCCGACCTGCTGATCGGTCGTGCGGTGATCGACAACATCCACCTGTTGCTGGGCAATGGCGACGGCACTTTTGGTGCACCGGTGGGCTATGAGAGCGGTCTGACGGGAGCGTCCTTGGTGGGCATCGGCGACCTCGACTTCGATGGCAACAACGACCTGGTGACCTGCAACGGCATGGACAGTTGGGCCGTGCGTCCGGGACTGGGCAACGGCACCTTCGGTCCGGCCATTACGGGCATTGCGGGCGCGGTGAACCGGTTCCTGATCGCGCCCTTTGCGGAGGATAGCACGTTGTGCCTGATCACGGGCAACTCCGCCGCCACGCGACTGGTGCGGTACAGCGCGTGCAGCGCCACCTACAACGCCACCGACCTGTGGACCACCCCGGTGGGCAACCACCTGGTGGACGTGGCCGACTGGAGCAATGATGGCAGTCCCGACCTGCTCAGCTTCTACACACAGGGTGACATCCGCATCTGGCGCAATTGCGACACACTGGGCGTGGTGACGCACGTGCCCACCCGCGAAGTGCCGTACGATGCCTTCGCCGTGATGCCCAACCCCACAACGGGCGCGTTCGCCGTGGACGTGCAGGTAGCCACCCACCTGAGCATCCACAATGCCCAAGGACAACTGGTGTGGCGGCAGCGCATCGGCAGCGGCCACACCGTGATAGAGGCACCGCTGGCCAAGGGCGTTTACCTGGTGCGGTTGGAAGGCATCGCACGAGCGCAGCGCTTGGTGGTGGAGTAGGGGGACGATCGGGATACGGGGCGGTCTTTTCAATGCAGGCCGCAGATGTCGCAGATGAACGAATGATGAATGCAAATACGCGGATGGGTGCTACATAGGTCCGTCTGCTGTCCCTGCGTCACCTGTCGCTGAATTGCATTGGCTCGGAAGGTCGCTTTACCTGCGCAGGTCCATCGCTCTTCAAGTCGTAGGGATGTCATGATCGAACCGTTGAGGAGCACACATTCATCTGCGTTCATCGCTGCTGGCGATATCTGTGACATCTGCGTCATCTGCGGATGAACTGCATGTGATCGCGTTCGGTCATCCTCAGAGGAACTATCCACAGATCTCGCACATGACGCAGATGAATATGCAAGGATGCAAAGGCATTGATCGCATCATGCGGTAGTTGAGCGCAGTGCATTATCAGTGTCATCTGCGCCATCTGCGGATGAACCGCATTTGATCGCGGTAGGCGAACTCAGCGTCATCCCGGGATCGGTGAGAACGCACGACGCAGCGCCCGGTGAAGGACACTGCGTCGTTCTGTATGTCGTTACTCGCGCCTCAGTGCTTCACGAAACGCCCATGGAGCAACTGCCCATCGAGCGAACGCGCACGCAGGTGATAGGCACCCGAGGGCAGAGCTTCCACATCCAACAGGACGAAGTGCGAACGGATGTCCACCGACAGCAAGTGGCGTCCCGCGGCATCGAGCACATCCAACGTGCGGAGGGCCATGGGGGCCTGCACGTGGAGCTGTGTGCCAACAGGGTTGGGCCAGGTGCCCAGCAGCACGACCTCGGGACCCCCGATAGCGGCGCCCATGGAGAGGTCAAGCGCATCCACGCTGAACACCGAGCCGGGTGATGTGGCCGCCAAACTGCTGGTGAGCGTGATGACGGCCGTGTCGGGCGCTGCGGGGTCGAGGTAGGTAATGGTCAGTTCAAAGAGCGACCAGTCGGCCACTGCGGTCTGCACCAGGTGTGTGCCGGAGCCCACCACCACCCGCTGCCCGGCCACGGGGTCCCAACGCGTGAGTGATACGGCGATGGACGCCATGTCGTTGGCCACTGGCGCATACTTCAGTCGTCCCACCAGCAGTTCGGGTCGTGCGGTGTATGGCCAGCCGTCGGCTCCTTCGGCGTTGGCACCGGTGTAGGCCACTGCGGGGTGCAGTCCCAGCGAGGGCAGTTCGCGCGTGGTGAGCTCGATGCATGATGTGCCGTCGATCCCCGTCCCCTCTGTGGCGAAGGTGGTGTTGAAGAACAGGCCCATCAGGTTGTCGGTGATCCATTCGTCGGGCTCGTCGTTGCCCAAGGTCCAGGTCCAGTCCTCGAAACCACCGTTGGGCACTTGGGCCTGCGCGGCATGGGGAACGAGGAAGAGCAAGGGGAGGAAGTAGAGGGTGCGTTGCATGGCAGCAAGGAAGTATGTGCGCTGGAAACGCTGATGGGCGGACGGGGCGGAACGTTATTCCTGTGTGCTGTCGGGGGCAATAGCGGCTACATTTACACGATGTGCCTGATCGCCCTTGCCTACCGGCAGCATCCGCGCTACCCCTTGGTGGTGATGGCGAACCGCGACGAGTTCCTGGACCGTGCGGCGGAGCCTGCGCACTTCTGGGCCGATGCGCCGCATGTACTGGCGGGTCGCGACCTGCGTGCCGGTGGCACATGGATGGGCATTACGCGGCAGGGACGGTTCGCGGCGCTCACCAACCACCGCGACCTGCGCAGACCCTTGGTGGAAGGTCCATCGCGCGGACAGCTGGTGCGCGAGGCCTTGGAGCAGGACATCGCGCCCGGCACCACGGCCACCTACGCAGGCCTCAACCTCATCCACGGCACCGTGGACGACCTGCGCTACCTCAACAACATCACGCCGCACCACCAGCCGCTGGAGCCCGGCATCCACGGGCTGAGCAACGCCCTGTTGAACACGCCCTGGCCCAAGGTGCAACGTGCCACGCAAGGCATGGAGGAAGTGCTGAGCAGTCGCCAGGACAAACTGATCGAGGCCTTGTTCGAGCTATTGAGCGATGAGGCCACTGCGGCGGATGAGCACCTGCCGGACACCGGCCTGGGCCTGCCGCAGGAACGTGCGCTCTCATCCATCTTCATCCGCACGCCGGGCTACGGCACGCGTTGTTCCACCGTGGTGCTGGTGGACACCAACGGGCGTGTACACTTCCAGGAACGCAGCTGGCCCGATGGCCACCGCGTGGTGCAGGAGTTCAACATGGGCTGAGGCCACAACAACACACCACCCACGAAGCGACCATCTTGAACGATCCCGTTCGCTCCTTGTTCCACTTCCGCATGTGGCGCGTTGTCTTCCTCCTTGTCGGAACGGCCTGTTCCCTTTCCGCGATGGTGCACGGGCAATGCACCACCACCATCGGTGCCTTCCCCTATACGGAGGGCTTTGAAGCGGCACCGGCGTGGACGAGCGGCGGTGCGGGTGACGATTGGGCCTGGGGCACACCGGCCAAACCCGTGATCAACGGTGCAGGCGGAGGCAACAACTGTTGGGTGGTCGGTGGGCTCACCAGCAGCAACTACAGCCCTGGGCAACAGAGCTGGCTGGAAAGCCCGTGCTTCGACCTCACCACACTGCCGTTCCCGTTCATCTCCTTCAAGCTGTTCTGGGAGTGCGAACGCACCTATGATGGCCTTGGTTTCCAGTACTCGCTTGACGAAGGGGCCACGTGGAGCAACGTGGGTTCTGCGACCGACCAACCCGACTGCTACACCCAGAACTGGTTCAATACGGAGTCCATCAATAACCTCTTTCAGGCCACGCCCCCCGAGGGATGGAGCGGCCGTATTGGCCCCACGGTGGGCAACTGCGCGGGCGGGCAGGGCAGCGCCGACTGGGTGACCTCCTCCTTTTGCCTCGCCTTTCTGAGCGGGGAGCCGAGCGTGAAGTTCCGCTTCATTTTCGGTGCCGGTACCACCTGCAACAGCTACGATGGAGTGGCCGTGGACGAAATCTACATCGGGGAGGCACCCGTGGTACCGATCGCGTTCCAATACTCCTGTTATGCCGATGAGCTGGAGATCACCGGCACGTCCGAATGCGGTACGGCATGGTCGTGGGACTTCGGGGACCCGGCCAGCGGAGCAGCGAACACCAGCCAGGAGCAACTGCCCACCCATGTGTTCAGCGCACCGGGCACCTACACCGTGACACTGACCCAGGGCTATGCGTGCCGGTCGCCCCAGGTGATCTCATCGGTCATCACCATCCTCGACCTGGAGCTCATCATCACCCAACCCACCTGTGCCGGTAACGACGGCGCGTTGGAGGCGCTGGTCACGGGTACTTCGGCGCCCATCAGCTACCTGTGGAACCCGGGCGGTTCCACCACCAGTTCCATTACCGGGTTGGGGCCCGGCGACTATGCGTTCGTGGCCAATGCTCCGGGCGCGTGTCCCATCGGCCCGGGTGTGTTGATCACGCTGTCCCCGGCATCGGCGGCACCCGAGATCGCCAGCACCGTAACGGAGCCCAGCTGCAGCGGCACGGCCGATGGAAGCATCACGCTCACGGTGACCGGCGGCACGCCCGACTTCACCTACACGTGGGCACCTGCCGTCTCCACCAGCGCAGCGGCGAGCGGGCTGGCCGCGGGCACCTACACCTGCACCGTGGTGGATGCCGCGGCATGCAGCACGGCGGTAAGCGTAACAGTGGAAGGACCGGAGCCCGTTTCGATAGCGGCACAGGATGATGCGGCCATTTGTGCCGGTGATGCCATCACCCTTACGGCTACGGCCAGTGGTGGCACTGCACCCTACAGCTTCACGTGGGCACCTGAAGGGCCGGCCGTGACCCCGACGACCACCACCACCTACACCGTGGGCGCCACGGATGCCAACGGTTGCACGGGCACCGCACAGGAGGTGGTGGTGAGCGTGGGTGATGTGGACCCGCCGGTCTTCACCCTTGATGAACCGCTGGGCTGTGCGCCCCATTGTGTCTACTTCGAGGTGGTGAGCGGCGGCGGCGAACTGCTCTGGGACCTGGGTGATGGCACGGTCACCAATGGTCCGGCGGGGTTACAGCATTGCTACACCGCGGGCGGTACCTACACGGTGACGCTCACTGCCACCACGGCTGAAGGTTGCTTGAGCACATGGTCGCTGGTGGATGCAGTGGACGTGCTGCCATCGCCGTTCGCGGCCTTCACTGCATCGCCGGTGGTGACCACCTTGGAAGAACCCACGATCACCTTCTTCGACCAGAGCACCGGTGCGGACGACCTCAGCTGGCTCTTCGGCGTGGGTGATGCCAGCTCCCAGGAGTTGAACCCCTCCTTCACGTACGACAGTGTGGGATGCTATACGGTACAGCTCCTGGCCACGAACCTGCTGGGGTGCAGCAGCACGGCCACCTCGGAGGTATGCATCGAACCGGACTTCGCCCTGTGGGTGCCCAACGCGTTCACGCCCAATGGCGATGCGATCAATGACCACTTCGTCGCCATCACCACGGTGAGCGCACCCCTGGAGTTCGAGCTGCTCATCTTCAACCGCTGGGGCCAGGAGATCTTCCGCGCCGAAAGACCTGATGTCGCCTGGGATGCCGCTGGTGTGCCGGACGGCATCTATGCGTGGAGGCTTCGCATGCGCGACACGTTGGGAGGTATTCATGAGCGTTCGGGCCACGTGAACGTGCTGCGCTGAGCGCACCGGTCCTCCTGGACCTTGGTAGGGTCTCTCGAAGAGGACCCTGCCAGGCAGGTGATGGCGTGATGTACTTGCAGTGCGGATCTGTGTCTCCTTCGGATGGCACTGATCGGATAGTGGGACCGTCCATTGAAAGCAAGCCGCAGATGACGCAGATGGAAGGATGATGATCGCAAATGCAAGGATGGCTCCTACTTATATCCCGGACCTCGGTAGGGTCTCTCGAAAAGGACCCTGCCGGATGTGTGGCCTTCAGCCCTTCACGCCGACACCGCGCACCACCTTGGCCAGGCCTTGGTGACCGGGGCCTTCATCCAAGCACACCTCCACTTCCTCCAGCACAGTGAAGGTGATGCCCGGCATCTCGGCGCGCAGTTCGTCCACGGTGTAGAGCATGTCGGCCTCGCGCGGACCACCACTGTTGTGTACGGGCTGGTACTTCAGTTGCTCCTTCGCGAAGGCCTCGAACAGCACGGTGCCACCGGGGCGCAGGTGGCCCAACAACGCTGCGGTGAGCGGAGCACGCACGGCCACGGCGAAGTGCGCATAGAAGAGGCCGATGGCATCGAAGTCGCGCGACAGCTCGGGCAGCTCGTGCAACATGCCGACGTGGTAGGTGATGTGCACCCCATGCTGGGCCGCCAACCGCAGGGCCTTGTCGCGCCCACGCTCGCTGAGGTCGAACGCGGTGACCTTCCAACCCAAGCACGCGGCATGCACGGCATTGCGTCCTTCGCCCTCTGCGGGCAGCAACAGCGTACCGGGTGCAAGGCCCTTCAATTGTTCGGCGAACCAGGCGTTCGGCGCCGTGCCGTAGGCATATTCATCGGCGCTGTAGCGCGCATCCCACATCTCCTTCATGCAACAAAGATGACCAGCCGCCGATCCATTGCTCTGCGACCGATGTTACATGAACACAGGATGAGGTGCATGTGAACGGAGCGTAAAGGCACCACCTCCTACATTCACGCCGCGATGTATCCACCACTACCATCCTACTTGCGCGTTGCGCTGGCCGTTCTGATCGGTCTGTCCTTCACCACCGCGTTGCACGCCCAATGTTGCGAGCACCACCTGTTAATGCAGGACAGTTACGGCGATGGATGGAACGGTGGTCAGGTGCAGGTGCGCGTGAACGGCACCACGGTGGGTACCTATGCGGCCGCGGGCGAGGGGAGCACGGCCGTGTTCACCGCCTGTACGGGTGATGCCATCCAACTGGTGTACACCGCGGGCGATTGGGAGAACGAGAACACCTACCAGTTGCTGGGCACCTATGGGAATGTGCTGTTCACCGCCGGGCCGGATCCCGGTGTGGGCACGGTGTACACGGGTACGGCCGATTGCTCGGTGGTGCCCTTGCCGGGCGCGGTGCCCTGCACGGCATTGCCCATCGATACGGTGGAATGTGTGGTGGCGAACAACACGGGCGCGGGCAGTTCCGGCTTCAACCCCGGCTGTGCCAATTACAACGGTAGCGATCTGTGGTACGCACTGCCCGTGCCGCCCTCGGGCAATGTGCTGGTGAGCACCGCCGACAACGGTGGCCTCAACGATACCGGAGTGGCACTATGGACCGGTGCGGATTGCTTCAGCTTGGTGCTGCAAGGCTGCGACGACGATGGGGGCGAAGGCTACTTCTCGCGCCTGATGGCCAACGACCTGCCGGCCGGCCAGACGCTCTTCATCCAGGTGTTCGGCTATGGCGGCGGCACCGGCAGCTTCCTGCTCTGCGTGGAGGACATGGGCGTGGTGCAACTGGACAGCACGCGCCTGCCCATCGTGCTGCTGCACACGCAGGGACAGGAGATCCC
>CAZQFG010000113.1:0-9280 GCA_964592515.1 uncultured Chryseobacterium sp.
GATCAGCGGCTGGCAATTGGTGCGTACCGGGCGCAATGAGTATTTCGCGCTGGGCACCGAGAAGATCTTCGGCGGGCGTTTCCTGCCGGTGAAGATCGAGTTCAGCAAGGAGGCCGGTAAGTAGGGCTCAGATCTCGGCCAATACGTGCGCGGCCACGGTGCGTGTGGCGCCCACGCGTTCCTGCACATGCTGACGTGCGGCCTCCGATGCCTCAAGACGCACCGCCGCATCGCGCAGCAGGATCTCCAGCATGTCCGCGAGTTGGCGTGCGTTGCGCACCTCGAAGCCACCGCCTGCATCGATCAGCCCTTGTGCCTCGGCGAACTTGTGGTGGCGTGGCCCGAACAGCACGGGAAGGCCCCAGGCCGCCGCCTCCAGCAGGCTGTGGATGCCGTCACCGAACCCGCCACCCACGTAGGCGATGTGTCCGTGGCGGTAGAGCCGCGCCAACAGACCCATGCGGTCCACCAGCAGCGTGGCGGTGGACTCCTGGCCCAGGGTGTGGCGGACGCTTTCGGCAGGCGAGTGCTCCAGTTCGGACCACCGCGCCAAGGGCTTCGGGAACCGTTGTTCAATGGAACGCAGGTGAGACGCATCCAGCTCGTGCGGCACCACCAGCAGTTTTGGTGCATGGCCCAACAGTTGAAAGGCCTCCAGTAGCAGCGCTTCATCAGCGGGCCAGGTGCTGCCTGCGATCACCACCACACGGTCGCCGCCAAAGGCCGTGGCCAATGGCAGTTCGGCATCGGCCTGCACGATCGCGGCCACCCGGTCGTACCGTGTATCACCGCTCACCGTGGTATTGGTGATGCCGTTGTCCGCGAGCAGTTCCCGCGAAGCCTCATCCTGCACAAAAAGGTGGGCGAAGCAACCCAGCATGGACCGCCAGGCCCCGCCATACCACCGGAAGAACGGCTGCCCCGGCCTGAAGATCCCGGAGACCAGGTCCACCGGTATGTGAGCGGCGTTGAGGGCGTGCAGGTAGTTGGGCCAGAACTCGTACTTCACCCACAGCACCCTGCGCGGCTTCACCAGCTGTAGTAAGCGCTGGGCGTTCGCGGCACTGTCCGGAGGCAGGTACTCCACATGGGTCACCAGGCCGCTGGGTGTTCCGGAGGCCAGGTCCTTGCGGGCCTCGTAGCCGCTGGGGCTGAAAAAGGTGAGCAGCACGGGCAGGTCGGGCCGCGCGGCCTTGATGGCCTCCAGTACGGGCCTCCCTTGCTCGAACTCGCCCACGCTGGCGCAGTGCATCCACAGGCAGCCTTGCAGTTGGTCGCGCCTGGCCTCCAGCCGCTGCCACAGGCCCTTGCGGCCATCCACCCACTGCCGGGCCTTGGGCACAAAGGGCGCGGCAAGCCGAACGCCGAGGTGGTAAAGGCCGGTGCCCAGTGCGGGGAGGAACGACATCAGTAGTAGTGGTACCGGTCGTCGTGCTGGCGGTAGATCGGCAACGACCACCCCACACGGATGCCCGAGAGCAGGTCGAAGCGGCTATCGCTGTTGTAGGTCTCCGTATCGAAGTTGTAGGCCCGCAATGAGGACGTGAAGCCCATTTGCACTTCCACGCCGACGTGGAAGTTGATCAACCGCTTATTGCCCGTGTGCTGGTAGCCGAGGTAGAGCAGTCCGGACGGGCCGGCGGTAAGGCGGTCGTAGCCTTCCAGGTATTCATCCTCCACCTGGGGCACCACGTTCTTCTGGGTCTGCACGCGCACTTTGTGGCGCAGGTATCCGCCGCCAGCCTTCACCAGCAGTCCGCTATTGGGGTTGGGTCCGATGATGGGGAACAGCCGGCCGGCCGTGAGGTAAATGCAATAGCCGCGCTGATACAGGAACACATCGGCCATCAGTCCATCCTGGTCCACCAATTGGCCGGCGCTGTTCAGGGTGTTCAGCAGAATGCCGGGCTCGGTCACCTGGTCGCCGAACATGAAACCTGCCTCGGCGCTGAAGGTCCAGTTGCTGCGGGGCTTGTACAGCACGCTGATGCCCAGGTTGCTGTTGGCCCCGAAACGCAGGGCCATATCGCCGCCGGGCACTTGGTAGGCGTAGCTCACCGAGACCAAGGTCATGGCCAGGCTGCTATCACGCACCTGAGCGGTGCCGCGCTGGGGCAGTAGGAACAACAGTAGGAGGGGAAGTGCCGCAAGGCGCATGGGGCGAAGTTAGCAGGGGTGGTGGCTAAGACCGTGCGTGGTCAGTTTACCAACTGATCCTATTTGAGATAATTGCGCGACCATCCTCGAATGTGTTGTGCGAGCCCTCGGACATCAGCGCATGGCCATCAGTATTTGAACCCAGCCCAATACCCCCGGCTCGCCCATTGCCAAGGTCATTCCCCTGCCACCCCTCATCCACTATCTTCGCGCCCGCTCAAGATGCCCTTTCGTTCTGCCGATGGGCCGCAGCGCACGACCAGTACCCCATGAAGCCCATCCAGATGGTCGACCTTGTCGGCCAATACCAGAAGATCAAGACCGAAGTGGACCAGGCCGTGCTGGGCGTGATGCAGAGCGCGGCGTTCATCAACGGCCCTGAAGTGAAGCACTTCGAGCAGGAGTTGGCCACCTTCCTGGGGGTGAAGCACGCCATTGGTTGCGCCAACGGCACCGATGCCCTGCAGATCGCCATGATGGCCCTGGACCTGAAGCCCGGGGATGAGGTGATCACCGCCTCCTTCACCTTCGTGGCCACCGTGGAGGTGATCGGCCTGCTCGGCCTTACGCCCGTGTTCGCCGATGTGCTACCTGGCACTTTCAACATCGACCCGGACGACATCAAGCGGAAGATCACCCTGAGGACCAAGGCCATTGTGCCGGTACACCTGTTCGGGCAGACCGCCGACATGGCCGCCATTATGGACATTGCCAAGGAACATGGGCTGTACGTGATCGAGGACAACTGCCAGGCCGTGGGCAGCGACTACACCTTCCCCGATGGCAGTGTGAAAAAGGCCGGTACCATCGGCCACATCGGCACCACCAGCTTCTTCCCCAGCAAGAATCTGGGCTGCTATGGCGACGGCGGGGCCATGTTCACCAACGACGAGGAACTGGCGAAAAAGCTGCGCCGTGTGTGCAACCACGGCAGCGATGTGCGCTATTACCACGAGGTGGTGGGCGTGAACAGCCGCTTGGACAGCATGCAGGCCGCCATCCTGCGGGTCAAGCTGCGCCACTTGGACGCCTATGGCAAGGCCCGCAACACGGCGGCCGCCTTTTACGACGAGGCCTTCAAGGGCATTCCGGGCCTTTCCACGCCGGAGCGCAGCGCCCAGAGCACGCACGTGTTCCACCAGTACACGCTGAAAGTGGCGGGAGGGAAGCGTGATGCCCTGAAGAAACACCTGGAGGACAACGGCGTACCGGCCATGATCTATTACCCTGTACCCTGTCACCTGCAAGCTGCGTATAAGACCGCCAGCTTCGGGGAAGGAGCGCTGCCGGTAACGGAGGCCATCACCCACGAAGTGCTCTCGCTCCCCATGAGCACCGAACTGGACCACGAACAACTGACGCACATCACCAACACGGTGAAGGCCTTCTTCCATTGAAACGTACGGGCGCACCTTGATCCGCCCCCACTCATTCCAACCATGAACATTGCAGTAGTAGGAACAGGATACGTAGGGCTGGTGACCGGCACCTGCTTCGCGGAAACGGGCAACCACGTGATCTGCGTGGACATCGACGCCAACAAGGTGCAGATGATGAAGGATGGCAAAGTGCCCATCTACGAACCGCACCTCGATGTGCTCTTTGAGCGGAACATCCGCCAGGGCCGCCTGAGCTTCACCACCGATCTGGCCAGCGCCATCAAGGATGCGCAGATCATCTTCCTGGCCCTGCCCACGCCCCCCGGCGAAGATGGTAGCGCCGACCTGAAGTACGTGCTGGGCGTGGCCGACGACCTGGGCAAGATCATCACCGATTACAAGGTGATCGTGGACAAGAGCACCGTGCCCGTGGGTACCGCAGAGAAAGTGCATGCCGCCCTGGCCAGGAACGCCAAGGAGGACCTCTTCGACGTGGTGAGCAACCCCGAGTTCCTGCGCGAAGGCTTCGCCGTGGACGATTTCCTGAAGCCCGATCGCGTGGTGGTGGGCACCAGCAGCGCCCGCGCCCAAAAGGTGATGGAGGACCTGTACAAGCCCTTCGTGCGCCAGGGCAACCCCATCATCTTCATGGACGAGCGCAGCGCCGAGCTCACCAAGTACGCCGCCAACGCCTTCCTGGCCACCAAGATCAGCTTCATGAACGAGATCGCGAACTTCTGCGAGCGTGTGGGTGCCGACGTGGACAAGGTGCGCATCGGCATGGGTACCGACACCCGCATCGGCAAGCGCTTCCTGTTCCCGGGCATCGGCTACGGCGGCAGCTGCTTCCCGAAGGATGTGCAGGCCCTGGCCAAGAGCGGCAACGATGCCGGCTACGAGTTCCAGATCATCAAGAGCGTGATGGAGGTGAACGAGCTGCAGAAGACCTCGATCATCCCCAAGATAAAGGCCCACTTCGGAGGTGATCTGAAAGGCAAGCACTTCGCCCTGTGGGGGCTGGCCTTCAAACCCGATACCGATGATATCCGGGAGGCACCCGCTTTGTACGTGATCGATGAGCTGGCCAAGGCCGGTGCCACCGTGACCGCCTTCGACCCCGAGGCCATGGCCAACGTGAAGAAGTTGAAAGGTGACAAGTGCAACTTCGCCAACGACGAGTACGAGGCCCTGAACGGTGCCGACGCGTTGATCATCGCCACCGAATGGGCGCTCTTCCGCACACCCGATTTCAAGCGTGTGGGCGAGACCCTGAAGAACAAGGTGATCTTCGACGGTCGCAACCTGTACGACCTGGACGAAATGAACGGCCTGGGCTACACCTACGTGAGCGTGGGACGCCAGACGGTGGGTGCCAGGAAGACCGCGAACGTCTAAGCGACGGACCATGGCCCAACAACGCGAACGAGTCCTTATCACCGGCGCTGCCGGCTTCCTGGGGTCGCACCTCTGCGATCGCTTCATCAAGGAGGGTTACCATGTGATCGCCATGGATAACCTGATCACCGGCAGGTTGAAGAACATCGAACACCTGTTCAAGCTGGAGCAGTTCGAGTTCTATAATCACGACGTGAGCAAGTTCGTGTATGTGCCGGGCGAGCTGAAGTACATCCTGCACTTCGCCAGCCCCGCCAGCCCGATCGATTACCTGAAGATCCCGATCCAGACCTTGAAGGTGGGCTCGTTGGGCACACACAACCTGTTGGGCCTGGCGAAGGCCAAGGGCGCGCGGATCCTGGTGGCTAGCACCAGCGAGGTGTACGGCGATCCGCAAGTGCACCCGCAAACGGAGAGCTACTGGGGCCATGTGAACCCCATTGGTCCGCGCGGCGTGTACGATGAGGCCAAGCGCTTCCAGGAGGCCATCACCATGGCCTACCACACCTACCACGGGCTGGAGACGCGTATCGTGCGCATCTTCAACACATACGGTCCGCGCATGCGCCTCAACGACGGCCGGGTGCTGCCCGCCTTCATTGGCCAGGCGCTGCGCGGCGAGGACCTTACGGTGTTCGGCGATGGCTCGCAGACCCGCAGCTTCTGCTACGTGGACGATCTGGTGGAAGGTATCTACCGCCTGCTCCTTAGCGATTACGCTGGTCCGGTGAACGTGGGCAACCCGGGCGAGATCACCATCGCGCAGTTCGCCGAGGAGATCATCAAGCTCACGGGCACCACGCAGAAAGTGATCTACAAGCCCCTGCCCACGGACGACCCCATGCAGCGCCAGCCGGACATCACCTTGGCCCGCAAGCTGCTGGGCTGGGAGCCGAAGGTGAGCCGTGCGGAAGGCTTGAAGATCACCTACGACTACTTCAAGAGCCTCACCGAGGAAGAGCTGAACGAGAAAGAGCACTTCAGCTTCGAGGGGTACGTGCGTAAGTGATCAGCCCCTGCGGACCGGAACTTCGGTCGCCGATCATGACATCCAACGGAGCCACCTGGCAACACGTGTGAAGATCCCCTCTTCCATAACGAGCTCCGCACGAGCGGGCAGCGACCTGCTGCCGCTCCGCATTGCCGGTGTGCCTGAGCACTTCAACCTGCCGTGGATGCTGGCCTTGGAGCGCCGTGCTTTCGTGCGTGCAGGGGTGGAACTGAAATGGCACACCGTGCCAGAGGGCACTGGCCGTATGTGTGCCATGCTGCGCAACGGCGAACTGGACCTGGCCATCCTGGTCACTGAAGGTGCCGTGCGCGATATCCTGCGCGGTGGACCGTACCGCATCATAGGCAATTTCGTGGACACGCCGCTGACCTGGGGCGTGCACGTCGGTTCGGCATCGTCCATTGGAGCGCCCACTGATCTGAGCGAGGTCCCCTTCGCCATCAGCAGGGTGAATTCGGGCAGCCATCTGGCCGCTGTGGCTTATGCTCAAGCCAATGGATGGATCCCCAAGGACAGCGACCTGGTGGTGGTGAACGACCTGGCCGGTGCCGTGGAACGATTGAAGGCGACCGATCGCATGGCCTTCCTCTGGGAGAAGTTCACCACGAAACCCTTGGTGGATGCCGGTACACTGCGTCGCGTGGACGAGCACCGTTCGCCGTGGCCAGCCTTCGTGCTTGCGGCCACCGATGCTGTGCTGGCCGAGCACCCGCGTGAAGTGGAACGCATACAGAAGGTGGTCCGCGACCAGGCCCGCGGTCTGATGGAGAAAAAGACCGCGCCGGAGATGGTAGCACAGCGCTACCGAATGGGCTTGGACGATGCCCGGGAATGGTTCAGCGGAGTGCGGTGGAGTACCGATGGCCGGATGGATCCAGCTGTGCTGGAAGGCGTGGTGAAAGCCTTGGTGGACGCGGGGATGTTGGCCGATGTGAAGGATGTGCATGGAGCACTTGTTCGCTTGGTGCAGAGCACTGGACGCGCCTGATCCCCGCCTTTCTACATCCGCTGTTGCTTAGGTACCTTCGCAGCCCCCGGCGCCTGCGTTTGAGCGGGCGGCGACAAGTCCCGAGGAGTAAATGAGCTACACCGCCCACCCTACCGCCATCATCGATGAAGGCTGCACCATCGGGGAAGGGGTGCGCATCTGGCACTTCAGCCACGTCATGCCTGGCTGTACCATAGGCGACGGATGCAACATCGGCCAGAACGTGGTGGTGAGTCCCGGTGTGAAGCTGGGCCGCAACGTGAAGGTGCAGAACAACGTGAGCATCTACACCGGTGTGGAGTGCGAGGACGATGTGTTCCTCGGTCCCAGCATGGTGTTCACCAACGTGATCAATCCGCGCAGCGCGGTGGCACGCCGCGACCAATACCTGCGCACGCTGGTGAAGCAGGGGGCCTCCATTGGTGCCAATGCCACCATCGTTTGCGGGCACGATATCGGGCGGTACGCCTTCATCGGTGCCGGGGCGGTGGTCACCAAGGAAGTGCCGGACTACGCGTTGGTGGTAGGCAACCCTGCGCGTCATACGGGTTGGATGAGCGAGTATGGCCACAAGTTGAGGTTCGACGCCAACGGAGAGGCCACCTGCCCCGAGAGCGGACAGCGTTACGCATTGAAGAACGGAATGGTGACCCGCACCACCTGAACATGGCCCTACCCACGGAACACAAGATCAAGTTCGCTGTCGTTGGCTGCGGCCATATCGGGAAGCGTCATGCGGAAATGATCGCACGGCATCCTGAGGCTGAGCTTGTGGCCCTCTGCGATGTGCGTACTGCTGTGGAGGCCGGCTTGGATGGCATGCTGGTGCCCTTCTTCCAGGACATGGACCGCATGCTGGCCGAGGTGCCCGGTATCGACGTGGTGAACGTGTGCACCCCCAACGGACTGCACGCCCCACAGAGCATCAAAGCGCTGGAGGCCCGCAAGCACGTGGTGTGCGAGAAGCCCATGGCCCTCACCAAGGCCGGCTGCGAGGACATATTGTACAAGGCCCTGCAGATGCACCGCACCGTGTTCGGCGTGATGCAGAACCGCTATTCGCCGCCCAGCCAGTGGATCAAGGGCGTGGTGGACCAGGGCCTGCTCGGTGATATCCATCTGGTGCAGGTGAACTGCTACTGGAACCGTGATGCCCGCTACTACAAGCCGGGCAGTTGGAAGGGTACCGCCGACCTCGATGGCGGAACACTTTTCACGCAGTTCAGCCACTTCATCGACATCATGTACTGGCTCTTCGGCGACATCACCGACATCCAGGGCAAATTCGCCGACTTCAACCACCAGGACCTCACGACCTTCGAGGATAGCGGCCTGGTGAACTTCCGCTTCCTGAACGGGGGTATGGGCTGCATCAACTACAGCACCGCTGTGTGGGATAAGAACCTGGAGAGCAGCATGACCATCATTGGCTCCAAGGGCAGTGTGAAGATCGGCGGACAGTACATGGACCAGGTGGAACACTGCCACATCCAGGACTACATCATGCCCGACCTGGCGCCCACCAACCCCGCCAATGATTACGGGGCTTACAAGGGCAGCGCCAACAACCACGGGTACATCATCGACAATGTGGTGGACACCCTGAAGGGCCGCAACACCATGACCACCAATGCGCTGGAAGGCCTGAAGGTGGTGGAGATCATTGAACGCATTTACCAGAAAAGGGATGAGCAGTCTGTATGACCGCCTGCTGAAAAAGGAGGCGAAACTGGCCGTGATCGGCCTGGGTTACGTGGGTCTTCCCATTGCACTGGCCTTTGCCCGCAAGATCCGGGTAGTGGGCTTCGACATCAACCAAAAGCGCGTGGACATGATGCGCCGTGGGGAGGACCCCAGCGACGAGCTCGCTCCGGAGGAATTCGACGGTTGCGACATCCACTTCACCGCCGACATCAACGACCTGAAGGATGTGGAGTTCTTCATCGTGGCCGTGCCCACGCCGATCGATCAGCAGAACATCCCCGACCTGGGGCCGTTGCTGGGTGCCACACGCACGGTGGGCCAGGTGCTGAAGAAGGGCGACTTCGTGGTGTACGAGAGCACCGTGTACCCCGGCTGCACCGAAGAGGACTGCGTGCCTTTGCTGGAGCGCCTCAGCGACCTGAAGTTCGTGGAGGACTTCAAAGTGGGCTACAGCCCCGAGCGCATCAATCCAGGCGACAAGGAGCACACGCTGGAGAGCATTGTGAAAGTGAGCAGCGGTTGTGATGCCGAGAGCGCGGAGCTGATCGCCAGGGTGTACGAGCTGGTGGTGAAGGCCGGTGTACACCGCGCGGCCAGCATCAAAGTGGCCGAGGCTGCCAAGATCATCGAGAACACCCAGCGCGA
>CAZQFG010000114.1:0-9267 GCA_964592515.1 uncultured Chryseobacterium sp.
ACACCTGCTTCAAGGCCTTCGACGGCATCATGGAGAAGTACCGGATCGAGAAGATCAAGACCATCGGCGATGCGTACATGGCCGCAGGTGGACTGCCCGATCCGCAGCACGGTTCACCGGCCGATGTGATCCGTGCGGCGTTGGAGATGCAGGACTTCATGCGACGGCACAAGGCCGATTGCATGGCCGCTGGCAAGCCCTACTTCGAAATGCGCGTGGGCATCCACACCGGTCCTGTGGTGGCCGGCATCGTGGGTGTGAAGAAGTTCCAGTACGACATCTGGGGCGATACGGTGAACACCGCGAGCCGCATGGAATCCTCCGGTGAAGTCGGGCAGGTCAACATCAGCGAAGCGACCTATGCGCTGGTGAAGAACGAGGCCGGTCTAACCTTCACACCGCGCGGAAAAGTGCAGGCGAAGGGCAAGGGTGAGATGGAGATGTACTTCGTGGAGCGGAGTGCGAACTGATCGGTTTCACGCCTGCACCACAGCGGTCCGGCTCATTGCACCACCACGCGTTCGGTATGTCCCGTAGGGCTTTGTAACAGGTAGATGCCCGGAGCGAGTATCGAGAGATCGATCTGGACCGAACGTGATCCGTTCACGGGAATGTTCATGGCACTTCGCCCTGCTGCATCGCACAGCATCAGGTGGTCGATACCCTTCCATGAAGCAGGTAGCACAAGGTTCAGCGGCCCTTCCGTGGGATTGGGATGGATCGTGAGGCCTTCTTCCATGTTGGCAGCGACGCTGGTAATGATCACTTGCACACAGGCGCTGGTGTCCGTGCATGCGCCATCGGTGATCTGCACGGCCCAAAGGCCGGTGCTCGCCTCGAAGGTCTGTTCGCTCGCACCGATAACCGGTGCAAAGGCCGCATTGCAATCGAGCCATTGGTACTGAAGGCCCGAGGCTTCGGCGGTGAGGATGTTCCCATTCGCAGCCACGGTCGTGTTCGGTACGGTCACGCTCACGGTGATCGCGGTGCGTGTGCTCGCAGCACAGGTGCTGTCCTGCGCATAGAAGGTGGTGCTGCTGGTCAACGGTCCGGTGGTGAAGGCATTGCCTGAAGCAAGCGCTGCACCGCCCACCGCTTGTTCGTACCAGGTGATGTTGCTGCCCGAAGCGCTGAGCGTGGTGCTTTCCGCGCCACACAAGTTCAGGTTTCCTGGCGGTGTAGTGCTCACGGGTGCATCGGGTGCCACACAATCCCCTCCGCTCACGAACCACGGCATGGAGCGGCGAAGGTTGTGGAAGGCGATGCCCACATGCGTGCCGTTCTCCATCAGGCTGGAGAAGTTGGCGGTGATCGGCAAGGGTGTCAGGGGTACGGGTGTGTTCCAGGTGGTTCCATCCGCATCAGCGGCACTGGTGTAATGCAGGCTGGTCGGTGCGGAGCGCGCGTATGCTATGGCCGGTCGTCCCTGCACGATGGCCAGGCTGCCGAAGTTGCCTCCCGCACCATCCACCACCACCGGACCTCCCCACGTGGAGCCGGTCGCATTGGTGGCCCGCACGAACTTGAGGTCCGTGTTAGTGACATCCAGGAAAGCGATGGCCGGAGCACCATTCACCACTTCCAGCTGCGCGTACCAGCCGGTGGTGCCCGTTGCGGCCACCACCACTTCGATCGCCGTGCCGCCGTTCCAGTCCACGTTGCCGCCGCGCTCGTAGTAGAGGTCGTAGGTCTGCGAACGGTGGTAGGCCACGGCCGGCAGTCCGCCTACTTCTTCAAGATCGAGGTGTACATCCGTGGCCCCACTGGTACCGATGGTGATCCCGGTGTTGGGCCAGCTGGTGCCATCGGCATCGTTGGCGCGCACGTAGCGGATGTTGCTGTTGGTGTTGTTCTGGTAGGCGATCGCAGGGCGGCCACCGATCACCGCCAACGAGGTGCCCTGTCCGCGCGGACCGCTCTGACTGTTGTCCATGCCCACCGATGAACCCCAACTGGTGCCCAAGGCATCGTTGGCACGCACGTAGCGCACGTTGTCCTGTTCATCGAAGTAGGAGATCGCGGGCCTGCCGTTCACGATGGCCATGCTGCAGAATTCACCACAGTCGCCGATGGAGTCCACGGTGATGGAGCTGCCCCATTGGGTGCCCGTGCTGTCGAGCGCGCGGATGTACCGCAGGTCACTGTTGTCGGCATCGTAGTAAGCGAGGGCAGGGAAGCCTTCCACGATCACCTGGCTGATGTATTGCCCGATGCGCGGGTAGGTATCGATGGCTATCGGTGCTCCCCATGCACCAGCGCCCATGCCGGTGGTGTTGGTGGAGCGCACGAAGCGCAGGTCGTCGTTGGTCACATCGTAATACGCGATGGCGGGACGGCCGTCCACCAAGTGCACCGTGATATCGCGGCCCACATTGCCATCGGTATCCACGGCCACCGGGTTGAGCCAGCTGGTGCCTGCGGCGTTCGCGGCGCGCACGTAGTAGAGGTCAGTACTGGTGACCTGCTGATAGGCCACTGCGGGGAAGCCTTCCACTTCCATGATACGGGCATATGATCCGATGACCTGGCCGTTCACGTAGTGCACAGTGACCTCTGCACCCCAGTTATCACCGTTCGCATCCGTGGCGCGGCGAAAGGCGACACGATCATTCTCCGACTTATAGTAAGCCATACAAGGAACCCCGGCCACCAGAGCGAGCGAGGTGAAGGTGCCGTTGCTGAGGCCGGTGACGATGGTGGTGCCACTGTTCCAAGTGCTGCCGTTGGCATCCGTGGCGCGCATATAGCGCGTGTTCTCGTTGCGTCCGAAGCCGATGGCGGGGTTGCCGTTCACCACCACGAGCGTGGTGCTGTATATCAGCCCGACGATGAGCTCGGGGTTCACGGGTGTGCCCCAGCTGGTGCCATCCACATCGTTAGCCCTTACGTATCGTAGGCGTTGGGCACCGCCATCAGAGTAGCTGATCGCAGGTGCGCCGTTCACCACGCACAGCGAGGCGGCCTTACCCACATCACCTGCTTCGTCAACGACAATTGGCGTACCCCAGGTATTCCCATCAGCATCGCTGGCGCGCACATACATCAGGTCAAGTCCGAAGACGCGTTGGTAGGCAATGGCCGGACGTCCGTTCACCACACAGAGCGAGAGGTGGGTGCCGTCCACGGCGGGCGTGTTCACGAACACGGGCGTGCCCCACGATGTACCCTGTGGGTCGTTCGCGCGCACATAACGGATCATGTTGTGGCCCACGTCCACCGTGGCGATCGCCGGGTAGCCGTTCACTATGGTCATGCTGTTCCACAGGCCAATGGCACCTCCGGAGCCGCGGTGGTCGGGGATCTCCTGCGGGGATTGCCACGTTTGCGCGCGTGCAACGTTGCCCAGCAGCGCGACCAGCAGCGTGGTCCAGTGGATCAATTGCTTCATGGTCGGTTGACAAGGCATGCAGTGGTTCTGCTGCCTGGGTCCCGAAAGTACCGTTCATCAAGTAACGGGTCGCCCCTTCCTATCTGTTCGAGCAATGCACTACAGGAGCATGTACGACTGGGGTGTGCGCGGTTTCGTGCAAGCGTGCCGGGGGGTCACTCCATGCCAGCGGCCACTTTCACAGTGCGTTCTCCCGCCCGCAGCACATACACGCCCGGTGTGGTCACAGGGATGAAGTGGCGGTCGGTGCTGCTCGTGTTGGCCAGCACCAGTCGGCCTTGCGCGTCCAGGAGTTGCAGTGCGCCCACCCGTTGGCCATCTACTGTGTGAACCATGAGGCCACCAGGCACGTTGGCCACGATCAACCCTGGCGCGTTGTCATCGGCAATGCCTTGCGGTGTTTCCACACAATAGGGGAGCAGCACGAAGTTCAGATCAACTGGTAGCGACCACACCACGGGCCAAAGCTCGGTGGACATGAGTCCCGGACCGGCCATGTAGTACATGGGCGCACCGCCTGTGGGAGGTGAATTAGGCCCAACGGACATCGCATAGTTGCCTGGCGGCAGGCAGATGGTATCCATGTCCATTTGCTCTTCTGCTGTCAGTACGAACTGGCCATTGGCCACAATGCCATCATTGTAGATGGTCCAGTTGTAGCTGCCAATGGGCAAGGCACCGCCGAAGTTGCCGATGGACGGATACACCGTAACGCAGCTGGTGGACGGACAGAGCGCGAAGGTCTGTTCCCACGCGCAGGCGAGCGTGGAGGTGAAGCCGGTCCACAGTTCCAAGCGTCCGGTAAATGGTCCCGCGGGTGCTTCAATGCCGTCCATCAGGCGCAGCGTGTGCCAGCTGTCCTGTGCAATGGCGAAGTAGGTCACGGTCTCCTTGGCCAGGGTATCTCCCTGCGCGTCGAAGAGAATGAAGTTCGGATAGTCGAACTGCTCCACGGTGGTGTGCTGTACGTGCACCACCACGGCGGTATCGCTGAAGTAGGCCCACTGCACATCAATGGTCAGGTCCTCGCAGGGAAATACCGGTCCGCTCACGGTGAAGGTGTGCTGTGCGGTCGGCGCAAGGTCCAGCATGCCGGTGGTGGCATCGGTGAAATTGATGGTGTAGGTGCCAGCGGGCAGTTGGCCCAGCTCAATGGACTCCGTGTGCGGTACCAGCACCGTGAGGCCTCCTGTGCTCGTGGCCACCAAGGTGATGTCCACCTGCGTGCCAGCGATCCCCACGCCCAGCACCTGTACCTGTCCACCCGTATCGCTCAGGTTGCCTATCAGGTCCAGCGTCACGTCATCAGCCGTGGTGGGGTTTGCGGGCTGCACCACGATCTGGTCCAAATAGAAGTAGGTCTGCGCGTGCGCGGCCACAGCGATCAGGAGGAACAGGAGGAAGGGTAGTGTCCGTTTCATGCGCTGTTGACGAGGTAGGTGGGTGGAATGCTGCCTGAAGGTACGAACAGGGTGATGGGCAGTGAGCGGGTGTGCGCGGCGCGTCCTGTTCCGCGGCAACGTGCACGCGAAGGGGAAGGGGGAGATGTATTTCGCAAGCCGAAGCCCAGTAAAGCGTACGACGGCCTCGTTCAGCAGAGCTCGTCAAGGGTCGTGATGCGACCTTGATCAGGCATTGCTCCTTGGCGGATCGAACTTGCGCAGCGCTCTGCCTATCGATCCACTACGGCACATGTACCCGCACCGTACCTCGGGTATTGCCGTCATCCGAACGCACTAGGAGAATGCCGGGCGCAAGGCCTGCTACCGGAACGATGGTCTCACTGACGCCGTTCGAGCGGGTCTGCAGGAGCAGTCGGCCGGTCCCATCCCACAGCGTGATAAGGGCGTCCGTATTGGGTGCACTGCTCCGGATGCGGATGCCTTCCACGGCGCTGTCGTACCACGCAGTGAACATCGGGGTGGGCGCTACAGATGACACATCGGTGGGCAGGTCGCACGCAGTACCCGGGTCCTGGCTCACGCATACGTTGTCCAGGTAATAGTAGGCGCCCGGTGTGCCTCCCGTCGGCCAGTTGGTGGGCGCGATCTGGATCTGATCGTCGGCAAAGAAGTTGCCGAGCACCACATGCGTGTATGCCGAGTCCGGAATGAAGACACCGCTGATCGTGGTCCACATGGTGGAATAGGTGACCACCTGCGTGGTGTAGACATCGGCCTCGTTGCGCGCCGTGGTGGTCAATTTCTCCTCGTACCAAGGCTCCATGCTGAACGTGGCGCCCAGATGGCTTACCAAGTAGAGCATGCTGAAGGTCGCACCACCTCCGCCTCCCGCAGCCACTTGGAACGATACGTACGTGGGCAGGCCGGGCACAAGGGGTTCGCTCAGGGCCACACCGAGGTACTCCCTGCGGTTGGGTAGTCCTGCATAGTAACAGTACATGCCCACGTACCCTTCGCCGTCAGCGGGAGTGCGTGTGCCGAAATAGTTGGTGGGTGTGCTGAATTCGCTACTGGAACAGCTGTTGAACAGATCGGGGGTGGCCCGAAAGTTGAGCCACGGGCCGGCGCTCTGTACCATGCCCCAGCCTTGGGGACAGGTGCCTATCTCCTCAAAGCTGTGATTGGGCACCAGGTTCTGACCTTGGAGCATCATCGGCGAACAGGCAAGCACAAGCAACAGCGGGGTTGTTTTCATGCGCTGAAGATAGGTGGCCTTCATTTTTCAACGTCATCATCGGTCGGAGCTCCATGTCCCCTGATCAAGCGGACACATTGCTTCGACAAGCGCGTCGTTCATCCGCGGTGTCATGTTGCATGTGTTGCAGCCATGGCCGCACCACGATCCGGTACAGGTGTCAATAGGTCTACGCGCGCACGGTCGGGGCCACCTAACGCACGAGAATGAGTGATCTGCTTCGTTCCATGTGCGGTTGAAGTTCGTGAGGAACATGAATGATGACCGCAGGTAGTCTCGGCGTGATGAGCAGTGATCGGGGTGGGGAACGAGTGTGCGCGGCGAGTCCTGTTCCGTGGCAAAATGAATCAATACGGTGATCACCGTATTGATCCCTGAGTTGTTCACGGCGATCGTGGAAGTTCACTGTTCAATGCCCCTGGACGCACGTGTTCCAGGCGCCCAGTTTTGCCGCACCAAACCTCATTACCAAAATGAAACGAGCTCTTTTTCTTGCAGCAGCAGTAACCCTTACCGCCGTTACCGCCGATGCGCAGTACAAGCCAGTTGCCGGTGAACGCACGTTGGAAGTGAACTTCGCTCCCCTGGGCGGCACACCGCTCACCATGGGCGGCATCCGCTACCGTACGTTCAAGTCCGAGACCACCGCGCTCCGCCTGTCCCTCTTCCTGGGCTATGGCAGCACGGGCACCGTCACACAGGACGAGGACAGCGAACTGGACCTGGTGGAACTGAAGGACACTGAGACCAACTTCGACATCAGCCTGCAGCCTGGCATCGAGAAGCACTTCGCCGGAACGGAGCGCATTTCGCCCTACATCGGCGCTGTGCTGGCCATCAGCTACGGCACCACCACCGAGAAGGAGCAACAGCAGGTACCTGATCAGGAAGTGGGCACCGTTACCACCAAGGGCGGCACGCTCGGTTTCGGTCTGAACGCACTGGCCGGTTTCGATTACTACATCGCCAGCAAGCTCTACCTGGGTACCGAGCTCGGCTTCGGTCTGGCCATGACCAAGGACCTCACCAAGAAGATCACCAACGACAACATCGAAGGTGCAGAGGACAGCGAGTCGAACGTGGACAACCAGTCCAAGTTCAACCTTGGTCCGAACCTGATCGGACAGATCCGTTTGGGCTGGGTGTTCTGATCAACAACGCTTACCGCTCATGAACGGGAAAAGCATGCATATCAAAGGCGCAATGAAGGCGCTGGGTATTGCAGCCATACTTGGCACCAGCCTGCTCGCAGGTTGCTCCAAGGAGGTGGCGAACCCACCGGCCAAAATGGAACGGGTCACCGATCCGGCCCTTCAGCAGCGCTTGTTGGACAAGGCGGCGCAGTTGCCGGGTATCGGCATCTACAACCGCCGGATGGACAAGGTGATCGTGTTCCGTAGCCATGCCGACGGAAGCCGCAGCTTCACCTTCGTTGATCCTCCGGGCACGGGCATCAATTTCGCCAGCAGCAATGGTGGCCAATGGACCTGGTCCGAAAGCGAAGGCCTCATGATCCTTACCGAACCCTCGTCGGGCATCGGCGCTGGTGGTGGTACCGTGGTGGCAGGCAATGCCTCATTGGACATCGGTCTCGCAGTGTGCTTCACCTTCGATGAGGAGGCCATCGGCGCGGACCTGTTCGACACGGGCATCGATGAGGTGGCCGGTGTGATCGGTATCGCCGGCGATTTCGAGGCGCTCATGAACAACGAGTTCTCCGAGGGCGACGACCTGTTCGAGTACTTCCACGGCTTCGCCTACTACCTGGTGTATGCCGAACAGCTCGCCAACACCGACTACGAGGTGTTGAACTGGGTGGAGGACCTGGACCAGCCCGAAGAGGACCTGGAGGATTTCGGCTTCTCGTTCGTGGTGAGCTTCCAGAACGAGGGTGGCATCTACCTCTCGAAGGACGGCGCGCTGAGCGTGAACGGTGGTTCCATTGGCTTCAATGGCAACTACTACGCGATCGAGGGCGTGGGCTTCTTCGACGATGAGGAGGAAGATGATCCCGACTTCAGCGTGGTGCCGGGCTTCGGTACCATGGGATGCGAATAGTGGACATTTGCTTTGGTTTGCCAGCGGGCCGTCCTTCAGGACGGCCCGCTGTGCGTTCACCAGTGTAGTGGCGCGCCTTACTCCACTTGGATATCCCCGTACCCACGGTGTGCTGTGCCATCGGGATGCACCACCCGGTAGTATGCGCGAATGGTCTGCGGTGTGGTGATGCCCATGGTGTCCGCGCGGAACAGCCATTGGTCGGTCCAGATGGTATCCTGCCCACCCAGTAGTTCAAATTGGGCGTTCACGAATCGTACATCCACATGGCCCGTGTCCATGCGCCAGAAACCGAGTCTGAACTGGTTCGAGGTGGGGTTCGGCCAGGCACCCGCCCAGAGCGAGTCGCCGGTGTTCGTTACGTAGGTAACAGGTGGCAGATCGGCGAACAGGGCATCCACGGCCGGGCACCACGGGTCCTCGAACCTCCAGTCGTTCACATCCGTGGGGCCCATTGGTACGCCCATATTGTCACGTTGCACGATGCCGGCCACAATACCACAGCCACTGGTCGAGGATGGCGTGTTGGGCCCATCGTCCGACTTATTGCATGCACTGGTCAGCAACAGGGCATTGAACCACAGGATGGCAGCCGTGAGGAAATTGATCCATGAGCGCATGACACGAAGCTACTGCTTGCGGCGTCCAGATGAGCAAGTCACACCGGAGCCACCTTGGCATGCCTTACGGATTGCACACCGCGCACGCTCCGGGGTCCTCGCCGGTCTTCCCATCATCCCGGGGCACATCAACGGAATGACCGCATGCGTTGCATGATCGCCGGAAAGCACGCACGCTCTGTGTGGGCCAGCCACAGCCCAGGCAGGGCAGGCCGGGCAGTGCTTCGGTAATGCGGAACCACGGCGCACTGCACGCAGGGCACAGCGTGGCGAGCTCGCTGGCGAAGCGTTCGGCGGTCTCGGCGATCACGGCCATACGCGTGGGGTTCGCCATGGCGCGCAGGTCCGTTTCCACCCAGCAGGTGCCGTGCGTGGCGATCAGCTCCTCAGCGGTCCGGTGCAATTGCTCCGCGTTCGCGATACCCTTCACCACCCGGTCACCGGGCCGCCAGTGTTCGCGGGGACGCACCACCAGTTGATGCGCCGGGAACTGCATGCGTTCCGCGAAGGCCGACACCGCTTGGCGCGTGGTGCATTCCTCAC
>CAZQFG010000115.1:0-4669 GCA_964592515.1 uncultured Chryseobacterium sp.
CTGGCCGGCGAGATCGATATCCCGAACGTCTTCAGCCCGAATGGCGATGGAGAGAACGAGACCTTCGATATCACGAATATCGGGTATTACGAGAACGAATTGACCATCTATAACCGCTGGGGCACAGTGGTGTACAACACACGCAACTATCGTAACCAATGGAATGGTGGCGATGTGCCCGATGGAACCTACTACTATGTACTGGTGTTGAAGGATGGAAGGGACTACGCCGGTCACCTCACCCTGTTGCGCTGACCCCGTTCCTCGTACCAATAACGATGGCGCCGATCGAACACCTACCTTCAGGTCATCAAGCTTGGCCTATGCGCAGCCTGTTGCTCTTGTTGGTATTCCTTACGGTGGTCCCGGCCAGCGCCACGCACATCATTGGTGGCGAGATGTATTACGAGCATATCGGGGGCGACCAGTACCTGGTAACGTTGGACCTGTACCGCGATTGCGGTCCTGACAACCAGAACGGAACGGGCTTCGACTTCTCGGCCCAGCTGGGTGTGTTCAACTCAGCAGGAGTGCTGCTGTTCACGCAGGATATCTCGGATCCCGGTGAGACCATTGTTCCCGTTGACCTGGACGATCCGTGCCTATCCACACCTCCAGAGGTCTGCGTGGCCACCACACGCTACGAGGCCATCCTGAACCTTCCTCCGATAAATGGAGGATATGTGATCTCCTATCAACGCTGCTGTCGCACGCCAGCACTGACCAACCTGCAGGGACAACAAGGGCTTACCTGTACCATTCAGGTGCCGGCACCGCCGAACGCTGTGAACAGCAGTCCCCGGTTCAACGAGTATCCGCCGGTGGCTCTTTGTCTTGGGCGCGATATGGTGATCGATCAATCGGCCACCGATCCCGATGGAGATCAATTGGTGTATTCGCTCTGTGCGCCTTACCAGGGAGCCGACGCAATACAGCCCATGCCGCAGCCACCATCGGCCCCGCCATATCCGTTGGTCAATTTCGCGGCAGGTTATACGGCGACCTCGCCGATCAACTCCGCCCCGCCGATCACCATCGACGCGGCCACCGGCATCATCAATGTGCATCCCACCCTTCAGGGAGCCTTCACAGTGGGAGTTTGCGTGTCCGAGTATCGCAGTGGCACACTGCTCAGCACCGTACGTCGCGACTTCATGTTCAAGGTCGTGGTCTGTGATGTGACGGTCATCTCCTCGATCCAGGATCAGGATGATATCTGTTCAGGCCTGACACAGACATTCGAGCATCAGAGCGTTAATGGCACGTTCTGGCTCTGGGATTTCGGTGATCCCTCGACATTGGCTGATACCTCGTCCGAAGCCTCGCCGCAATGGACCTACACGACACCAGGTCTGTACACGGTCACGCTGATCGTCAATCCAGGCTGGCCATGTGCGGATACCAGCACGAACTTGTTCAGCGTTTTTCCAGTGCTCGATGTCGCTTTCGATCGTCCGGATATCCGCTGCCCCAATGAAACCGCCGCGCTTGTCGCAGAAGGTGTGTTCGGCGCCGATGCGGTCTTCAATTGGGACTTTGGACCTTTCGCATCCATCCCGAACGGAACTGGGAGCGAGGTGAATGTGGGTTATTCGGAGCCGGGTGTCCATGCTGTTACGTTGTACGCGGAAGAGAACGGGTGTACGGATTCCTACACGGATTCAGTGGTGGTGTTCCCGCGTCCCGTGGTGGAATTCGTGAACGACCCGAACGGATGTGTGGGAGAGGAACTTGCTTTCGCCAGTCTTGCCACGGCTTGGACACCCCTGCAATTGCAATGGGACATCGGCGATGGGACAACATGGCAGGACAGCACGTTCATCCATTCGTTCGCTGAGCCTGGCCTCTATCCGGTGACATTGACGGTCTCAACGGACAGCGGGTGCATTGCCACGGTATCACTTACGCGACCCGGTGCTGCGGAGATATTCCCCAATCCGGTCGCGGCCTTCACGGCATTGCCCACGGAAGTGAGCCTGATGAACCCGGTTGTGGAGATCATCGACTACTCCGCTTCGGCCACAGGACTTGAGTATACCGTACAGGACCTCGTCACCAGCACCCCTTCATTCAGCTACGAGTTCACGGATGGCGGCCAGTATGTGATCACACAGACCGTGGTATCCGGTGAGGGATGCACCGACGTCACCACACGAATGGTCACTGTGAGCGATCACTTGATCTACGTGCCGAACGCCTTTACTCCGGATGGCGATGGGTTGAACGACCTATGGGCGCCTTCAGTACGAGGTGCACGGCTTTACGATCTGGTGGTGTTCGATCGATGGGGTCAGGTGGTGTTCCGTTCGATGGACCCGAAGGCAGCTTGGGATGGTGCGGGCTATCCGCAAGGCGTGTACAACTACACCATCCGCCTTGCTGAGTTCGGCGCCTACCGGACCGAGTATACGGGCCACTTCACCCTGCTGCGTTAGAGGTCTGTACTTCCTCGTCGGAACGTTCCATGTCCACATGCGGGATGCCGTCCCACACGTATGGTTCGCCCACGCGCTGATAGCCATGCTTCGCATAGAGCCCTTCCAAGTGGGCCTGCGCCGCCAACATGGAACGGTCACTTCCGTATCGCGATCGGAGCTCTGCGCGCATACGACCCATGAGCTCGTGTGCGAGGCCTTTGCCGCGGTGATCCGGGTGAATGACGATGCGGCCGAGATGAGGGATCTCTCTTGGCAATGCTGGTAAAATACGCCCGTAGACGGCGATCGCACCCTGTTCATCCGTGCCGATCACATGCAGTGCGGTCGGGTCCTGACCATCCACTTCGGCATAGGGGCATTGTTGTTCCACCACGAACACATCCACCCGAAGGCGCAGGATGTCGTGCAGTTCAAGGACGCTCAGTTCCGCAAAAGACCGGACCTTCCAGTGGATGCTCATGCGTTCACGTTCTCTAGGGTGCCATCGCGAACATAGAGCAGCGCACCTTCCACATGCTCATGGCCCAGTTCGCGCAACAGGTCCATATAGCCCCGTACTTGCTCGTGGTGCTCTGGGCGTGAATGGCCGGTCTTGATGTCCAGCACACGAACGCGGTCGCCTTCTTGCACCACGCGGTCCGGTCGATGCGATCGGCCTGAACGGTCAATGATGGTGGCCTCGTTGCGTACCAACAGTCCGGGACCATACCATAGCGCGAGACGATCGTCCGATAGCAGTTCGGCCAGGCGTTGCTTCAGTGCGGGTGCTTTCTGTCCATCGATCCTCCCGCTCTTTACGGCCAGTTCCATGGCCGGGTCAAGCTCCTGCCGCGTACCAACTCGTGCCATCACTTCGTGTACGGCCTCACCGAATGAACGGAAAGGATCGGGGTCGGCAGGTTCCCACTCATCGGGTTTTTCCAACCGCAGGGTGAGGCGTGGCGATACTTCCGGGGTGGAAACATCGCAGAGCTCTTCCTGCATGTGCTGAGGTGCTTTTTGGCCGGCCTTGTAGCGTTCGCCCAACACGATCCTCCCATTGGTGCCGTGCTGGTCCATGTAGGTGAGCACGCCGCGCGTTACAGCATCGTTCGAGCCTTCGGGCACCAGCACATGCAACCGGTGTACGGGGCGTGTGAAGGCCACATAGAGCATGTTCAGTAGATCCAGGTCCTGCAGCTCATGTTCTGCCATCAGTTCGCGGATGCCGCTTTCGCGCAAGGGTTTGCTGTCACGCACCAACGCATGTTCCAGCTCGGGGATCGTTGGGCGTGGATCGACCCAGAACCTCTCGGTGTGGTTCCCGGGTGTGGCCATGCTGCCTACGGGCATGATCACCACTGGGAATTCCAGTCCCTTGGCTTTGTGTACGGTCATGATCTGCACGGCCTGTCCATTGGCCGGTGGCGCCACGGCACGTTTCCCGCCCGCGCTTTCCCAATGCTCTACGAATCCACCGATGTCCGGTCCGTGCAGTGTGCTCCACGCATGTGCCTCATCGAGGAAGGCGAGCACCTGTGCCTCTTCCGCCGGCTTGATGCGCACGGCAACGCATAGCCTGCCGAGCAGTTCGGTGAAGGTGCTGCGGATGGTGGTGGTCCCATGCTCTTCCAGCCAGCTGCGTACCTGGGCGGCCGGGTCGGGTAGTCGGGTGCCGTTCGCGAAGGGTGTTGCTGCTTCTTGTTCCGCAGTGGCCGCAAGCCGCGCGCGCCGTTGCACGATACGCGCGGCTGCGGTCGGGTCGCCGTTGTGCATGAAGCGTAGGAGGTCGACCAGCATTTCCACACCATCATCCCCGGCAAGTTTCAATCCGTCCGGAGAGACCACGGAATATCCTTCGCGCAGCAGGTGTTCTGCCACCATGCGCCCTTGGGAACCGGTGCGCACCAGCACGGCCACATCACCCGGGCGATGTCCATCTTCCACGGCCTGTTGCAAGCGCTGAAGTACGAATGCCTGCTGTGCCTCCTGTCGTTCCGCTCCTTTGGTGTCCTTGGGCAGGCGGTCCAGTTCCACCAGTCCGGGCCGATCGCCAGCTGTCTTTTGGTCGTGGTCGTGGTATACACTGCTGAGCGAAGGGGCGAGGCTCTCTGCAAGTGCGCCGAAGAGCGCATTGTTGAACGTGATGATGACCGGTGATGAGCGTCGATTGAAGGCCAACGGCTCCTGCTTCACAAAGGTCCGTTGCAAGGTGCGCTCGCGTTCCAGCTCCGCCTCACTTTCACCCCGTC
>CAZQFG010000115.1:4769-9169 GCA_964592515.1 uncultured Chryseobacterium sp.
AAGGTCCGTTGCAAGGTGCGCTCGCGTTCCAGCTCCGCCTCACTTTCACCCCGTCCGAAGATCTTCGGGAGATCCACGAAGAGCCGCACCTCGCCATTGCGCCAGCGATAGATGGCCTGCTTGGCATCGCCTACCAGCAGTGCGCTGCCGCCGGTGCTCAGCGCATTGTCGATCAACGGCAACAGGCAGGTCCACTGCAACAGCGAGGTGTCCTGGAACTCGTCGATGAGGAAGTGCCGGTAGCGTTCGCCCATCCGCTCGTAGATGAAGGGCACGGGTTCTTCCTGCACCACGGCCGCCACTTTGCGAGTGAGGTCGCTGAAGAAGGCGACCGCGTCCGCTTGTTTTAGTTGCTCCAGGTGGCGGTCCAGCTCGTGCAAGGCGAAGGCGGCGGGAAGTTCACGGCTCACGGCACGGCGCAGCAGGAAGGACGCATGGCCCTGTGCGCTTAGCTCTTCCGCCTTGTTGAACAGCTCGGTCAGTTGCGGCGCAATACGTTCCAGCGCGGACCTCGTTTGCTCATCCGCTTTCGCGGAATGCCATTTCCCGGTCTCGATCGGTTTTCGGGAGTTGGGCCCAGCTGGCACCCATTCATGATCGAAGCTGGCGAGCTTACGGAAATAGCTAAGTATGCCTCCCTTGCCATGGGCGACATCTTCCTCGCGAATGCGTTCCGCAGCGAACAGCTCCAAGGCTTCGCGTCCGATGGCTTTCACTGCTTTACGGAAGGCGATCTCCTGCTCGCGTAGCCGGGCGGTCAACTGAAGCACATGGTCCGCATCAAGTTCACGCAGGCTCCGCAACGGTTTCAGTGCGCTTTCCTTCTGCAGCTCATTGCTGAGTGCTTTCAGCGGCTTTTCCGGGTCCCATTTACCTTCTTCGTGCAACAACTGAAGGCATGCATCGGTCAGGATGTCCGTCACCTTGGGGTCGCTGCCCGCTTCTGCCACGAGCGCTTCCACGGCAGCGTTCAGGTAGTGGTCCTGGTCCGTGGTCATTCGCAGGTCGTGGTCCAGTTGCAGGTCCCTCGCGAACGGGCGCACCACTCTGCGTGTAAAGGCATCGATCGTCCCGATGGCCACATCGCTCCAGTGGTGCAGCATGTGGCGTAATACCGCATCGGCCCTTAGGGCAATGGCATCGGCGGAAAGACCGGTCTTCGCTTGCAGGTGGCCCATCACGTCGGCTATCGCCCCATCGTCGGTGCGTCGTGCGGCCAGCTTTTGGAGGTAGCCCATCACCCGGTCCTGCATCTCACCCGCTGCCTTGTTGGTGAAGGTGAGCGCCAATACCTGCCTGTATGATCCCGGCTCCTCGTTGGTCAGGCACAGCGTCAGGTAATGCTTCACCAGGGCATGGGTCTTGCCGGCGCCGGCCGAGGAGTGGAGGACCGTGAACATGGGCGGAAGTTAGCCCCCGATCATTGTGGGTGCGTGAGTGAGCATCGTCACCTTTTCCGGTGTGCGGATGGTGTAATTTTGAGCACCTGATGTCTCGGGCAATGAACAATGCTCAGGATCAGGCATTTCATCATCATGCGTTACACTCACTTCGCTTCTTTCGCCCTGGCGGTCCTTGTGCTTTCAGGCTGCCGCAAGGACGAGTCCATTACGCCCACCCCGGATCCGCCCGTGGCGACCACGGGTAAGCTGCGGCTCACGCTGGTGCCCGAGTGGGAAGGGCAACCCATGCAGCGCTTCACCGAGTACCGCAATTTTTCCGATTATCGCATGACCATCGAGTTGCTGAAAATGCACCTCGGCGAGATCCAGTTGCTCAACGCGGATACGGTGGCTTTCCTGGCCGATGCAACCTACTGGGACCTTGGCAATGGCCCTGTTTCGCAGGAATGGACGGTGCCCGTCGGTTCTTGGCCGGTGTTCCTGGCTGCTTTGGGGATCCGACCAGAACTGAACTATGCGGACCCCGCGGCCTATGGTCCGAACCACCCTCTTAACGTGAGCAATGGAACGTATTGGAATTGGGCCACGGGCTATCGCTTCGTGATGTTCGAAGGGCGTTACGATCCAGATCCAGCGAGCACGGCCACGCTCATCAGTGCCTTTGCGATCCATACCGGCATGGATACGTGTTACACCGACCTCGACCTCACACCATCGACCCCCATCGTGATTGAGGGCGACAGTACAACTGAAGTGGTGGTGCGTATCGCGGTGGATCGCTTCTTCTACTCATCCACGGGCTCAATTGATCTCGCCACGGAGAACACGGCACATGGCAACAATATCCCGCTTGCACTGAAGTTCACCCGTCACGTTAAGGAGTCCTTGTCTGTTCAATGAACCGTAAGACGGGTATAGGGCTTGTTGCGTTGCTGGTGCTGACCTCCTGTCAAAAGGAGATCGGCGACGATGCGGTCCTGACGATCGCCGATACCCCTTTCGCACTGCAAGTGCCTCCAGGTTTTCCTGCGCCAGTGACACCTGCCGACAATCCATTGACCACGGCTTCCGTGCAATTGGGCAAGGCGCTCTTTTTCGAACCGCGTGTTTCCCGCGATGGAAGCATTGCCTGTGCTTCATGCCATTTTCCTGATTTGGCCTTCAGCGATCCAGCGCGCGTGAGCACTGGGTTTGAAGGGCGAACGGGTTTCCGCAATTCGCCCACACTGGCCAACGTGGGCTACCATACCGCCTTCTTCCGCGATGGAGGCGTACCCACTTTGGAACAACAGGTGATCGCGCCGATCCACGATGCGGTGGAGATGAACCACGATATCAATCTGGTGGCCGCCTTGCTCCGCAACGAGGAGCCCTACAAGCGGCTTAGCCAGTTGGCCTATGGTCGTCCGTTGGATGCCTGGGTCATCACGCGGTCCATCGCCAACTATGAGCGGACCCTGGTCAGTGGCTGGTCTCGCTACGACCGGTATCTACAGGGTGATGTGACCGCACTTGATGATCAGGAAGTGCGTGGTCTTCAGCTGTTCACCAGCGCCGACCTCAACTGCACGGCCTGCCACAGTGGCTTCGACCTGAGCGACCATGCCTACCACAACGTAGGGCAGTATCTTGACTATGGCACCGATCCCGGTCGCGGACGGATCACCTTGCTACCCGGCGACGTGGGCAAGTTCAAGACGCCCACCCTGCGCAACGTGGCGCTCACTGCTCCGTATATGCACGATGGAAGAATGCCATCCCTAAAGCATGTCATCGACCATTTCGCCAGCGGAGGTCTTCCGCACACCAACCTCGATCCCGCCATGCGGACCTTCACGCTGACCGATGCGGAGAAGGCCGACCTTATTGCGTTCTTAAGCAGTCTTACCGACGAACGTTCCCTTGATCAAGTACCCTGATGCGTAACAAGACCTTCCCGATCGTGATCATGCTGCTGGGCATGGTGGTGATGGTAGCAGCATGTCGCAAGGAGACCGAGACCGATCCGCCAGTTGGTGGTGGCGCCACCTACACCCCAACGCCCTATACGCTGGCCATTCCCCCGAACTTCTCGGCCATGCCCATTCCGGCGGACAATCCGTTCACGGTTGAAGGCATCCGATTGGGCCGGTTCCTGTTCTACGATGAGCGTCTTTCGGGCAACAACACACAGAGCTGCGCGTCATGCCATGCCCCAGCGAACGTTTTCAGCGACCATGGGCTACAGTTCAGTGTGGGCATTGATGGCATAGCGGGCAACCGCAACTCCATGGTGCTACAGAACCTGGGCTGGGAGAGCAGTTTCTTCTGGGATGGTCGTGCGGCCACCTTGGAGCAGCAGGTCCTGCAACCGGTGGAGAATCCCATCGAGATGCACGAGACCTGGCCGAATGCCGTGGCCAAGCTGTTGGCTGATGATGTGTACCCGACCTTGTTCCTGCGCGCGTTCGGTACGGAAGGCGTCACCAAGGAACGGGCGGCCATGGCCATGGCGCAGTTCCTTCGCACAATGGTCAGTGGCGATTCCAAGTTCGACAAGTTCCAACGGGGCGAGGAACTGCTCACGATCGACGAACAATTGGGGTTCCAGCTGACCTTGTTGGAAGGCGGAACACCACCTGCAGTGCCGTTGGGCCAGGGCGGAGCCGATTGCTTCCACTGCCATCCACATGGCGGCGGCCGCTTTACCGATGGTATCCTGCGCAACAATGGCCTCGATCCAGAAACGGCATGGACCGATCTTGGTCTGTACGATGTGACCGGTCTGCCCTCGGACCGTGCCAAGTTCAAGACCCCCTCGCTGCGCAATGTGGCGCTCTCGGCGCCCTACATGCACGATGGTCGTTTCCAAACGTTGGAACAGGTGGTCGAGCACTACAATAGTGGTGGCCATCCGTCGCCCACCATCGATCCGAACATGAAGTTCACCACCGGTGGCCTGCAGCTAACGCCCGAGAAGAAGGCGCAGCTCATTGCCTTCCTGCACACGCTCACTGA
>CAZQFG010000116.1:0-9156 GCA_964592515.1 uncultured Chryseobacterium sp.
TATTGAGTACAAACGCTATCCACTTCTCGTGTTCCCCGAACGCTGGGTGAGCCTTGTGGGTGTGCAGCTCCCGACCTTTTTGCTGGCCTCCGACCTTTCCATTGTGGGCCAGTATGGTCTCGGCGCCAGTTTGATGCTGATCCCGCTCCGGCTGCTGGGCTTCTCGTTCAGCACAGTGTACCTGCAGAAAGCCGCGGAGATCGTACACCATGCCCCTGAAGAGCTTCGCCGCCTGACACACGGTTTATACAACAGGCTGTTCTGGGTAGGGCTAGGGCCGTTCCTGTTGCTCACCTTTTTCGCCGATGAGGCCTTCGCCATCCTTTTCGGCGAGGCTTGGCGAAATGCAGGTGTTATCTCCGCTTTCATCGGTGGCTATTTCTTCTTCCGCCTGCTCACAGACCCCATGGCCTCCCTCTTCAACGTGAAGCGCAAGGAGCATGTGATGCTTGTCTTCGGGCTGGTGATGCTGGGCGTGCGAGCTGGGGCCATGATGGCGTCTTTTGCCATGGGATACGGTTCCGAGGTTGTCATTCTGGTCTATGCACTGCTCAGTTGGGCCGGTCAGTTGGCACTTTCGGTGTTGCTGCTCAATACGGCTGGCATTGCCGGGATCAAGGTCACCCTGCGGTCGCTCTCACTTCTTGCCGTGTTCTCCTTCCTGCTTGCACTAGTGCGGTTCGCGATACTGGGCACCTGGCTTCCTTGGTTCACTGCTTGAGCCGTACACAGGCACCAAGCACCGCCGCTACTTTTGAAGCGCATGACACCGCCCAGCGCTGCACAAGGATCCCTAAGTGATCGATCTCATGGCTTACCCGGTCATGAACGCTCGGACCTGAAGGTGTTGCACATCGCGCAGTGGTTGCCGCACGCTGCCATGCCGTTGGAAGGACTTTTCGTGCAGCGCCACATTGCAGCGGCAGCCCCCTATTGCGGTGACCGTACCTGGCACATTGATGTGCGACCCGCCAAGCAATGGAGCAAACTGAAAGGCGGTGGGCATGCCGAACGCACGCTGCTATTCCAGACCCGCATCAGTCAATGGTATGTGATCGAATGGATGGCCACCCTGCTCATCCTGTGGGCGTGGATCACCCGCGACCGATCGCAACGTGTGGACCTCATCAACTTCCACATCGCTTACCCCAACTGCACCCGCATCCGTTTGCTGCGTGGCATGATGCGCAGACCAATGGTGATCACGGAACACTTCAGTGCATACCGCGTGGGTTTCAACGCCAAAAGCCGGGGAGTGGACCGCATCCGGCGCATCTTTCATTCGGAGGTGCCCGTGATCGTGGTCTCCCACGCGCTCGGCAGGGACATCACCTCTTTCGCCGGACCGCCTGCGCCACACCTGCACGTGGTGGATAATGCCGTGGACCTGCGCATGTTCCACCCCGACGAGCGACCCTCCCCGAAGCACGGTGTGTTCTTCGCGATCGCCGGCTGGCGCAGCCCCAAACGGCCCGACCTGCTCATTGATGCGCTTGCCGAATTAGTGTCCAAGGGCTTCGACGCGCGCTTGCGGATGGCCGGTGATGGACCCTACATGGAAGCCATGAAAAAGCGTATTGCTGACCATGGGCTGGGGTCCCGCGTAACGCTGCTCGGACCGCTAATGCCTGAACAGGCTGCCAACGAGTTCAGGGCCGCTCACGCCATGCTGCATGCCTCGGACTATGAAACGTATTGCGCTGTATGCGCCGAAGCCCTCTGTTGCGGAACGCCCGTCATCGCTTCGGCCGTGGGAGGCATTAACGAGTTCGTGACACCTGAACTAGGCATGCTTGTCAGCGAGAACACCGTGGAAGCATGGGTGAAGGCATGGCAGACCGGTTGGGACAAGACCTGGGCCACGGACCGACATACCATCGCTGCACGCATGGGGGAACGGGCCTCATTCGAAAGCGTGGGTCAACGCTATTCCGCGATACTGCGGACAATAGCGGAGCGTACGCCATGAAAAGCCACAAGGCGTTGCGCATCTTTGCCAGCACCACACCATTCTACGCAGGCGCAGGCCACCCATTGTCCAACGCCGCGTCCTGATACACGATGCCTCGCAACGGGAAACGGATACTACTGATCAGCCCAGAGCCCTGGCAAGGCCTGCACATGAGCAAGCACCACCTGTCGCAGGCACTGGCCGCACGTGGTGACCAAGTGTACTTCCTGGACCCGCCGGACCGGATCACACGAGGCATCACCACCACACCGGTGGACGGCGTGACCGTAGTCCGCTATAAGCATTGGCTTCGTGGTGTGAACCGGCTTCCCTTGTGGGTGAACCGCTGGTACTATGGCCGCCTGATCAAACGTATTGCGGCCAGGACAGGAGGCCCGTTCGACATCATCTGGTGCTTCGATACGAGCCGTTTGCAGGTCTTCCCGGATGGCGCAGGCCTTAAGCTGCTCCATTTGGCGGATTACGACATCCTTTTTACCGGGCAGGAATTGATCACCAGTGCTGAGCTCATCTTCACCACATGCCAGGTGGTGGCCGACGAAGTGGCACCACGCAGCAAGGCACGTACCATCAACATCGGGCATGCCTTGGATGCCCGATGGACCAAGGGCCTCGAAGGGCAGCGGGTCCGCACGAACAATACCGTACGCGAAGTGGTCTTCACCGGACAGTTGGCCAACAATTACAACGATTGGGAGGGCTTCCTAAGCATCGCCATCGGCCATCCGGAGATCCGGTTCTCCTTCATAGGGCCCTATGACCCCAAGTTCCCCGAACCAGCCTTCCAAGCGCTACGCGAACTGCCGAATGTCGAGTTCACAGGTCTTATGACCAAGGACCAACTGATCCCAAGGGCACGCGCTGCAGACCTTTTGCTGTTCGGTTTCCGCTCGGCACAACGGGCCAAGGAGCGCGCCAACCCGCACAAAGTGCTGGAGTACCTGAGCACAGGTAATGTCATCGTGGGATCGTACACCATGGAATACGGCACCGGGCAGGACCTGATGTGCCTGGCGGCGGAAGGCGGCGACCTGAAAGAGACCTTCGACAAGGCGTTGGCGAACTACGCCGAGCTTAATGCGGAACCGGAACGGGCGAAGCGCATCGCCTATGCCACACAGCGCACCATGGACCGCCTCATTGAACGAATAGATGGGGAACTCGCCGCACTGAGCACATGAGACCCTTGGTGAGCATCATCATGCCGGCGTTCAATGCCGAACGGTTCATCGGTGAAGCCATCATTTCGGTGCTTGCACAGACCTACGACAACTGGGAACTGCTGATCGTGAACGATGGGAGCCAGGATGACACGGCTGCGGTCATCGCCGCTTTCACCGATCCGCGGATCCGGGTCTTTCACCAGGAGAACAAAGGCATTGGCAGCGCTCGCAATCTGGCCCTTGACCACACGCGCGGATCATTGCTTTGTGGCCTTGATTCTGATGACATGCTACCGTCCGACAGCCTTGAGTGCAGGGTGAAGGTCTTCGAAGAGGAACCGCGAACGGACATCGTGGATGGAAGGGTGCTGTTCATGGATGGCGAACTGAAGAACACGGTACAGGTGTTCGTGCCGGACTACGAGGGTGATCCTTTTCCGGACCTGATCTCCTTCGCTGGCAAGAGCTTCATGGGTTTCAGCTGGATGGTCCGCTGGGGCCCCGGATACAAGGAGCGGTTCCCGGTGGACCAGACCCATGGCGAGGACCTACTGTTCTACATGCAATATGCGAACGGGAAACACTACAAGGCCGTGGATCGCACTGTCCTGATCTATCGACGCACTGGGCATAGCACCATGACCAACCTGCGTGGCTTGGAACGTTCCTATATCAAGATCGGCCAGTGGCTCGCCGCTTCGAAACGGGCAACAACTGCCGAATTGCGCACCTTCCTATGGAAGCGCAAGCGCATCATGGTGGGTAGCTACTGGAAGGCCGGTCAACCCTTGCTGGCCTTTAGGGCCTTGTTCATCTAAGCGCATTGTCCGCAATGATCTGCTGCCAAAGCGACGACAAGCCCAGCCGTAGATCAATTGCCGCCCGGAAGCCTAACAGTTCCTCCGCCCTTGCACTGGCCAAAATGTTCAATGGAATGATCGCAGAGCCGGCGCCACGAACATCGGTGCGGACATCCTTCCCCGTAATACTGCGCAATTGGTCCAACAACTGACCAAGCGAAGTGCCGACACCTGTCCCCACGTTCAACACGAGGTCCTTGGCGGGAACCGTGATCGACAGCATTATGGCATTGACCATATCATTAATGTGAATGAAGTCGCGCGTGACCGACAGTTCATTCCAAAGTTCGATCGCTCGACCCGCTGCGACGCACGCCAACCAATGTTCGACCACACCCTGTGGTCTGCTGCGAGGCAGAGGATCGCCATACACATTCCCTGGTCGAAGCACGATGCTCTCCATGTTGTTCCGCTGTGCATGAAGCCGCAAGTATTGCTCGAACAGGAGCTTTGAGATACCGTAGGCCGTGTTGGGACGGGCAAGAACATCCTCTTTGATCGGCATATCGGGCTGTGGGCCATATACGGTGCCACCTGAAGAGAGGAAGACCACGCGCCGAACCCCCGCATTGGACGTCGCATCCAGCAGGCGCAATCCCGCAGCAACGTTCTGCAATTGGTCCAACTGAGGGTCCTTTTCTGCTACCGCCGGAACGGAGGACCAGCCCAAATGAACGAGAACATCCACCCCATCGAAAACACCCGGGTCAACCACGCCTTCAACACTATTGAGTAAACGAGCATCCAGGTCGGGCCACAACGTATTACAACGGGCCAGGCCCGCTTCCGAGGATGCCAGAACGCGCAATGCCCCCCCCGAAGGTCCACCTGCTGCGATGGGCAGGTCCGACAATAGTCGTTGGACCAGATGTCTGCCGATGAAGCCGGATGCGCCGGTAATGGCCACTCTCATCGCAAGGAGCTTAATAACAATGAGACCATGGTACGGGAATCCCGGAAGACATAGGCCGCCTTCATGCAGCGTTCACGTAAAACATCCACACCCTGAGCGCTCAATTGCTTGTATCCGGCATGCACTTCGTCAGCCGTTGCCGTAGTGATGTCCTTGACCACTATGCCCACTTGGTCCATTGCCGCCACCGCATGATCATCCGATACACCGAACGGGACCAGGATCGGAAGACCCGCCGCCCAATAGTGGGCTGTTTTCACAGGTGTGCGGTAGGCCTGTGATGGTGTTGGCGGAATGGCCAGCACACCAATGTCCGCTGCCGACAAATGCTCATGTAGCCGCTCAGCAGGTACCGGGCCATGCAGTCGCAAACGGTCCTTAAGTCGTGGATAGAGCGCATGCTGCCTGACCTTGACAAGCTCCCCTTCCCCAGCTATGATCATGGCGCGCGCCTGTGGCCAACCGTCAAAGATCCGATCAAGGAAACCAAGGTACTCCCCGATACTGTGATAGATGCCGCCGAACTTACCCACGTAAATGAACACCACATCATCCTCCTTCCATACACCGTCGCGAAGACGTGCCCGTGCATTCACGTCAAACCCGGCCGCCTGAACATCGATGGTAATGGGCTGAAGAACGACCGCACCCTTGGCCCCCGATCCAAGCGCATGGCGCTTCCCAGCTGTTGTGGGGACCATCAGTACATCACTGCGCCGGATCTGCCTGCGTTCCAGCCAGCGCATCACACGGGCCTTCAACGACCCAGCAGGCCAAATACCCAGTTCCACCATGTACTCCGTATGCGGCTCGAAGCAGACCGTGGCCGTGCGCAACCGCAGGAACAGGTTGAGCAACATGGCATAGGCACCACCATAGGACAAGTAGCCAACAAGCCAAGCATTACGGCGTTCGCGAACGAACCTGCTTGCAAGCCTATACATCAACCACCCATTGTGCAGCCGTTGAACCCACTGTTTGCCGGTCACATCATAACGCAATGGGACCCATCGTATCCCCTCGACAAGAAGTTCGTCGGCAAGTCCTTGAGGGGGACTGGCACCGGGTGGTTCCTCGGTAATGAAGAGGACCGGCCTACCGGGTGCCGATCTCTGCATGCGCCGAACATAATCCAGCATCAATTGCGACACCAGAGGATCTGTGATCCCGTGGTTGCAAATAACCACCATGGCCGGCGGCGTTCCAATTGGTTCGTATGAGTTCTCGGCCATGATGCAAAGCGCGCGGTGAAGCTACGGCGCATGCTTGGCTCCATCGCCCGGCCACAAGGCTCAGGCTCCTACTTTTGGCCGTTGTCGTTCCGCTCATACCAGCGTCGCTGACCCCACCACGAACCACATGGCCCGGTCGCCCAAACAGATCCTTTCCGACCTACGATGGTACGTCGTGAACTGTTCGCACTGGTTGCGCCAACGTTCCGTAAGGCGAACAACGACCGGCCCGCTCGTGCTTGTTGACGTCAGGCACAACCTATGGCACCGTTACCTGCACATCCTCATTCTGTTCCTTCGCTTGGGCGGATACACCGTTCACATACGGCACAGCTATCGGTTCATCGGTAGCTGGGCTTCGTACGATCTGTTCCGAAGGTCATCGTTCTTCCGGATCGTTCTCCGTCCGCTTCCACAGGAGGAGTATCATTTACGACTGACCGACCGACCGATGAACGGCCCGCATCTATTGCTGGACGCCGACTACTTCGACCTTCCGGATGCACCACGCCAAGGCCTGCGACTGCCCATGGTCATGGCCGATACGTTCTACATACAAGGGTTGCATGCACGGGCGGCACACGAAGTTGAGCGCGAACGGGAACGGTGTCTGTTCTTCTTCGGCAACATGGACCGCGCCGCCTATGACCGCCCCGAACCACGGAGCGTGTTCGGATGCTACACGCGCATCGAATTGTTCGATATGCTGCGGACCAATTACACCGAGCGCGTTTTCGAACCCGACCGGCTCGGCGAAGTGAACGACCGAGGCGATCGCGATATCGTTCTCCTCGGACGTCAGCGTGAGTACATTCCACCGACACAACTCCTGCAGGTACTTGCCAGATATGACCTGTTCCTGGCGCCTTCGGGCGTGGTGATGCCGCTCTGCCATAACGTGGTGGAGGCCATGGCGGCAGGCTGCATTCCTGTGCTCCAATACCCGCATCTCATGGAACCGCCATTGGAGCATGGGGTGAATTGTCTGGCCTATTCGAATACCGAGCAATTGCATGCGATCCTGCAACGGATCCCATTGCTATCCGCCGCGGAGATCATCGCCATGCGGCAACAGGTGCTGGCCTACTACCAGAAGTACCTCACACCGGAATCCGTTGTCGCCAAGCTGGAGTCAATGCGCGGCAACCAAGCATTGCTCCGGGTGAACGCCGAGATGCTGAGCACACAGTTGTTCCAGCAGTTACAAGCCGATCACGACGAGAAGGAACAAAGGGACCGCTAACCGAACGACCGGATCGACCCTTTTGCGCGAACGTCCTATTGCTGAGGCTTGCCACCCTGCCACATCGCGGGGACCGAAGGCGCGGCGCGCTTCCTGGCCACTGGTCCTCTTGGGGTCGCAACAGCCGTTGGCCCAGCATCACCCCAGAGGTAGTCCTGTATACTGAACCGTCGGTTCATCATGGCGCTGAACAAGCGCTTCCTGTTCAAATGGTCCATGATGTAGAGACCAGCCACAAGGAATGGGACGAACGGGATCTTGAATCGTACCAATGCCCCGAAATTCGGTGTGGAAATGCCGATCATGAACCCGAGCAGCAATGCGAACAGCATGCTCGCAAGAATAAGCGGATTGCCATACATGGCCCGAAAGAAGAACCAGACCCGTGTTCGCCATAGTAATGCCAAGGTCATGAACAACAACCAGAAGTTCTCCAATCCGCTCAACGCCGTGACCACGCTGCGGGTCTCCCATAGGTATGGCCTGTAAAAGGCAGCGTTCACAGCCACGGGGAATTTGCTCATTAGGTTGGGCAGGGTTCCATCGACTTCACCAATATCGAAGTAATTACTGCCATACTGATCCGAGCGTTTCATATCGGACTGAATGGTCACAACGGTCGCTCCGGCCTTCTCCAGCGAGAACTTATCCAACTTATCTCCCAGCGAGTTGAGCACGAAAAAAGACCCTCCAAGCATGGCCACGAGCACGGCCGGCAAGAGAATGAACTTGAACAATGCGTTCTTCAGCCGTGCAACGCGGAAATACAGCACCCACAGCATGGTGACCGGCATGACGGACATGAAGATGTACGGCTTCATAACGATGAGCAGGGTGGCGCTCAACACCAGTCCGACGGTATTGAACACATACTTCCGCTTCTTGAACAATACCTCATCCGCACAATGGAACCACCAACATGCAGCGCTCAGTGTGAAGGTGTCCTTCATGATGGCCGACCCCCAGAACACCACGGAGGGCATGAAGAGGAAGGCGATCGCGAACTTGCCTGCGAGCTGCGGATAGTAGGACACAAAGGTCCGGTAGCAACGCCAGATCCCGATGTAACAGATGCTCGAGAGCATCAAGGTGGTGATCAGGTAACTGTTGAAGGTGAACAGAACGATCGGACTGATGAGCCGGATAACGAAGAACGACCGGCTATCGAAATACATGTAGGCATAGGGATAACCGGTCTCCAAGTTGAACTTATTGAGGTTCGCCTGATCGTTGGGACCGAAGAGCACACCCAGGAAATCGGACAGGTCGTATTTGGCCAGATTTCCCATGGATACCGCCGAGTAGAAATACATGATGGTATCACCACCGCGGTAGTAGTAGTAATAGATCATGCTGAAGGCGATCCCCCCAAGCACCTTCGCGAACAGACCCCACAGGAAGTACTTGTACTCAGGTGCCTTCTTGATCTCCAGGTTCTTCTGCCTTGCGAAGTAGACATATAGCAGAATAAGATACACCGCGCCCAGCACCCACTCCCAATAGGCGATGTCCACTTCCCCGTAATGGTAGACCCAGATCAAGGGCATGGCCCAAATGTCGGGGTTCCGAAGGCGCCATGGGCATTCCGCAGAAGCCCATGAACTTGGCGCGTGGTACTTTCACCACCGATGCCCCTGCCCGGAAAACGTCCCTGCCCGCACTGCGGATCCACTGACCAACGAGAACAGGCCTTGCATGCCGACCACCATTTGGCGCAGTGTGCGCGCTGTGGACTGGTGCATACCGGACTTGCACGAACGCCGTGAGGACTTC
>CAZQFG010000117.1:0-4995 GCA_964592515.1 uncultured Chryseobacterium sp.
TAAGGAACAGCGGTGAGCACAAGATCATCGGTGCAAATGTTGCCTTGCGGTTCAATGGTCAGTTCGATCGGTTCAAGGATGAACTCATCGAAGAAAAAGTAGGGCCAGCTCTGATTGCCCATGGTATAATCGGTCGGCGTTGGGCAGGTGGGCCCGAACGCAATGGCCTGTACATCGAAGGGAGCGGTGAACGTAAAGGAGACCGTCCCCCAGCTGGTCGTCGGGGTGTAGGTCACCTGGCCCATCTCGGTCCAGCCCAGGTCGGTCATGCAGATCGTGGCTGGGATGCCCAGGTCATAGGGCATGGTCGGACACGAGGAGATCCCATAGATGGCCAGACCGACCGGACCATAGTTGATCGGATAGGTGATGTCCGCGAAGGTGCCAAGGAACCTCCGGACCGAGGCCACTTGAAAACCGAACTGGTATGACTGGCCTCCCTCCATTTGCACGGGAAGGCATTGTGCGATGAATTCGTAGTAACTGGTGCCCGGCGAGGAGGCAATACCCATGCCCACGGCCGCATTGCCGCCGGGAAGGGGGACTGGCACGGAGCCTGGGAAGTAATCGCAGTTGTTGAAATAATCCGCCGTTGCGGTCTCCAAGTAGTCAACCCAGCCGGTGGCGCAGTTGATGTAATCAAAAGGACTTTGGCTCACTCCCTCAGGACAGCAATTGAACTCCTCGAATGAACCGTTGGTGATCAGCGTTGGGACCTGTACCACGGGGTCGCAGGGGCATCCGACCAGATCGTTCAGGTCGATGAGGCCATTGCCATCGTCATCAACGCCGTTGTCGCAGATCTCTTGGGCGGTCAGCGGGGCGGCCAGGGTCAGGAGGAGGAACAAGGGCAGCAGCGCTCGCAGGACCGAAGGGCCCTGTCGCATACGTTCATCACCGCTGCCCTTGCCCATGTTCATTGGTGGATCACCATCACAGGTATGCGGATACGGTCACCTGTGCCCAGCTCCAGTTCGATCAGGTAGCTGCCGGAAGCAATGTCGTCCACGCTCACCGATACACCATTGGTGCCAGGTCCATGGAACATGCGTTGTACCCGGCGGCCTTGTGCGTCGATCGCTGTGGCGGAGAGCACGGTCGTGCCTTCTTTCAGATCGATACGAATGGACTCGTCGGCAGGGTTGGGGTAGGGTGCACGAAGCATGTATCCGAGTTCGTCGACCCCCACGGTAAGTACCACGGGTGCGCAGGTCTCGCTGTCGCCGCAGTCCCCTGTTACTGTCAGACAAACAAAGTACGATCCATTGCCTGTGAAGGTGTGTACCGGGGAGGTCTCAGTGCTGGTCGTTCCATCGCCAAAGTCCCAGGAGTAGGTCGCGCCGGCAGTGCTGGTGTTGGTGAATGTCCATTGGTAAGGGTTGCCGGGTGTTTGCTGTTGGGTGAATGCGGCAAACACCTCGCAACAAGGGTTCTGTTCGAAGATGGTGAGCGGGGCCGTTCCCAGTTCCAGTGTGAACACTTCGGCGCCCGTGCCGACAACGCTGGTAAATGGTACTACGTTCGGCGTGTACGACAGCCAGGCGATGTCCCAATCGGCCCCGTTGCAGCTTCCTTCGCCTTCCGCGTCGATCTTGATCACCTGAAAGGCCCATTCACCCTGAAAGCTGTTCGTGGTGCCGAAGAGGTACCATCCACCGCCAGTGGCAGGCGCCATGTTGCCGATGTAATCATCCGCTTGACGTCCATAGATCTTCGTGACCACCGCTTGGCCATCGGCGTCGAGCACACCCCAGCCGATATCGTATCCGCCGAACCCGCCGTTCACGTTCTGCGGCCTGGCCAGCCAGGTCACACCTCCGGCAGGGTTTGCCTTGAGGCTGGTGATCTCGATGGCATTGGGCAACACCTTCGTCCACAAGTGGGTGCCGTTCGGGTCAAGCTTCGTAATGAAACCCGATACACTCGGTGGGGTTACACCCATACCCAGGCTTCGACCACCGATGTACAGGTTGCCCTGAGCATCTTCCGCCACGGTGTACCCCTCATCCGCCCCGGTGCTATAGATGCCGCGCGCCCACAGTTCAGTGCCATCGGCGTCGGTACGCACTACGTAGGCAGAGGTCTGGGGGGCCAGACCATCTCCGTACCCCACCATCGCATGTCCGCCATCGGCCAGGGGAATGGCCTGGTAGGCCCAGTCCCATTGTGAACTGCCATAGCTGCTGGTCCACTCCAGTTCTCCACTTGAGTCGAATGAGCCGAGGAACATGTCGTAGCTGTTGGCTCCGGGCTGGCAGCGACCTGCGATCAGGAAGCCATGCCCCAAGGGGGTCACTCCATGAAATGCGTTCGACCCTCCGAGCACATCGAGCCGCTTCGTGCCGATCAGTGCCCCGTCGAATCCGATATGGAGCAGCACACCATCCCGGGATGCAGTGCCTAATCCCATGGTATAGCCGGCCAGGAAGATGCCTTCACTGGTTGAGGCAAGTGCCGGTCCGTAAAGCCCCTCTTCCGTGAATATCGGATAGCGTTGGGACCATTCCACTTCCCCTGTGGGCAGGAGTCGCATCACCATCAGATCATCCTCAACAGTGGCGGTCACCACCAGATGACCTTCTGCGTCCACGATCCCCCCCTGCGTCTCCAACGAGCCGGCAAATGGGTAGTATCGTTCGAACGTGGTCTGAGCAGAGCCGATCGCTGCGGAGAGGGCTAGAACAAGGGCGATGGAAAGATCCTTCATCAAAGGGTGGATTGGGTGTGCTGCAAATTTGACCGTAACCAACGGCGGTGGCCGAAGCGCTCACTACGTTCCCAACACCTCGTCCCATCCGGGGGTGTGAGATGTGATGGGACGTTGGCCTTCAGGAGTTGCCTGTACCGTTGGACAAGGCGCTTGAGACCTTGTCCCGGTAGCTCCGGCCGCTCAACAGATGCTGGCCATTGCTCATGGTGAACGTGAACTCGTTATTGCCACTGTAACGTGCATTGCGCACATGGGGCATGTTCACGATGTAGCTGCGATGTATCCGCAGGAACTGCTTGGGGTCCACTTCGCTCTCGAGCATGTTCAAGGTCATCCGCAGAAGGAAGTGCCGTTCCTTGAGCTGTAGGATAAGGTAGTTGCTCTCAGCCCGCACGAAGATCACATCCTTGTACTTCACCGTATAGCTGCGGCCTTTCTCCTTGATCACGATCTCGTCCGAGTAATCCTTCTGGGCTCGTACATGCTGTTGGACGATGTCGATCAATTTGCCAGCCAGATGCTTGCTGTTCCGCATTTCGATGAACTCCTTTGCCTTGGCAAGGGATGAATGGAAGCGCTCCTCATCGTAGGGCTTCAGCAGGTAGTCCACAGCGTTCACATCGAATGCTTTCAGGGCGTACCGGTCGTGTGCCGTCACGAAGATCACGAAGGGTTTGGGGTCCCTGCGGATCGCGCCCAGGACCTCGAACCCGTTCGCCTGGGGCATTTGCACATCCATGAAGACCAGGTCCACCGCTTCCTTCGCAATGGTGTCGATGGCTTCCTGGCCATTACGGCACTCACGTATCACCCGAACATCCTGATCGCGCTCCAGCATGCGGAGTATCCGGGCACGCGCCGCAGGTTCATCGTCCACCACCAAGGTCCGTATATGGTTCATCGCTCTGGTTTTTGTGCGCCGACCTCATAGGGCAGCTCCAAGTGCACTTGGAAGCCCTTGCCGACGGCTGACAACACCTGGAAGGTGCCATTATCGCCGTACATCAATTTCACTCGTTGCTGCACGTTCCGAAGGCCGATACCGCCCTGTGTCACCGCTTTTTCCACATCAGGGCATCCGCGCCCGTCATCGATCACAGAAAGCTTGATGCGGTCAGCCTCGCGCCATGCCTTTACCTCGATGCGTACAGGCTCGCTGGTCCCACTAACGCCGTGTTTCACGGAATTCTCCACCAAGGGTTGAAGGACAAGATTGGGCACTATGGCGTCGTGACAGTCGTTCGAAACGGTGTATTCGACCTGCAGCCGGTCCTTGTATCGGACCGCTTCGATCGCGAGGTAATGGCTGGCCGTATCCAGTTCATGCAACAGGGGGACCCGGTCCAGGCGGGATTCGTCCAACGTGGTGCGAAGCAACTGGCCCAAACGGATCAGCACATCCTGTGCGGCCTCCACATCCTCCTCCATCAGGGAGCTCACGGTATTCAGCGCATTGAAGAGGAAATGGGGTTGTAACTGCTTCTTGAGCGAATTGAGCTCGGCCTCCTGCAGTCTGTTCTCCAATTCGAGCAACTGGGTGCGTTTCTCGGCCACTTGTTTGTTGGTGCGGGCGTACATCAACAGGACAAGCAGCACCCAATACTCCATGGTACGCTGAAGGATGCCGCCCGGCATGCTGATCATTACCTCTTTGGCGTTCGTCAACGTCCATACGAAGCGGTCGGCGTAGGAGAGGATACTGATGTAGACCACATTGGAGAACACCTCCTGGACAGCGCCGAGCAGAAGGCCAAATGCCAAGTGGATGAGGACCTGGGGGAACGTCCTTCCGGTCACCAAAGGCCACCGGGACAGGATCATGTTCACAAGCGGAACGAACAAGGCCCACGTGAGGAAGTTCAGGAATGGGATCGGGGCCACTCCGAGCCAGTCGAACCGCTCCGGATAGCGCCCCATGCCCGTGCGGCCGATGAACGAGGTGAACACGAACAGCACCGCCAAGAGCACCGCCCATAGGAACACCGTTCGTATCGGTATGGGCGACCGATCGAAATAGCGCTTCAGAGGCATGGAATAGGTGCTACGTTCACTGATGGGGTCAAGTACGTTCGCTCGGCCCACAGTGCCCCTTTGGAAAATGCGCCGATGACCGACCCTGCCTCTTGATAGTTGCTGTTCCAATGGCGTGCGAAGGCGGTGAGATTACTGTCTGAACAATGCACGGTGCGGACGGGATGGGGCGAATGGTTCATAAGCAGGACGAAGTGTGCAAAGGTGGTCTCCTTGAAGGGCCTTTGCCACGGATCTGGTGCAAGTGGTTGAGG
>CAZQFG010000117.1:5095-6653 GCA_964592515.1 uncultured Chryseobacterium sp.
TTGGCAAGCCCTACCTTCGCGGCCGCAAAACGGGGGCAATGTCCCCCAAACAGCACAACCCGCTCATGTCCAAGCACATCGGAAAGGTCGTCCAGGTCATCGGACCCGTGGTCGACGTTCGCTTCGAGGCCGGTAAGGACCTGCCCAACATCTACGACGCTCTCCATATCACTCGTCCGGATGGCAGCATCCTGGTACTGGAGACCCAGCAGCTCATCGGTGAGGACACCGTGCGGGCCATCAGCATGGAGAGCACCGACGGCGTATCGCGCGGTGCCAAGGTGGAAGGCATGGGCCAGCCCATCAGCATGCCCGTTGGCGAGGCCATCAAAGGCCGCCTCTTCAACGTGACCGGTGCCCCCATCGACGGCATGAAACCGGTGAACACGGGCAAGAGCTACCCCATCCACCGCGAGGCCCCGAAGTTCGAGGACCTCACCACCACCACCGAAGTGCTCTTCACGGGTATCAAGGTGATCGACCTGATCGAGCCCTACGCAAAGGGTGGTAAGATCGGGTTGTTCGGTGGTGCCGGTGTGGGCAAGACCGTGCTGATCCAGGAGCTCATCAACAACATCGCCAAGGGCTACAGCGGCTACAGCGTGTTCGCTGGCGTGGGTGAGCGTACCCGCGAAGGCAATGACCTGCTCCGCGAGATGATCGAGAGCGGCATCATCAAGTATGGCGACGACTTCGTGCACAGCATGGAGAAAGGTGGTTGGGACCTGAGCAAGGTGGACTACTCCAAGCTCGCTGAAAGCCAGGCCACCTTCATCTTCGGACAGATGAACGAGCCTCCCGGGGCCCGCGCCCGCGTGGCACTGAGCGGTCTCACGCTGGCCGAGTACTTCCGCGATGGCGATGAGCAGAGCGGCGGTCGCGACATCCTCTTCTTCGTGGACAACATCTTCCGCTTCACGCAGGCGGGTTCGGAAGTGTCCGCTCTGTTGGGCCGTATGCCCAGCGCTGTGGGTTACCAGCCCACCCTGGCCACCGAAATGGGAGCCATGCAGGAGCGTATCACCTCCACCAAGCGCGGTTCCATCACTTCGGTACAGGCCGTTTACGTGCCTGCGGATGACTTGACGGACCCCGCTCCGGCCACCACCTTCGCGCACCTTGATGCCACCACGGTATTGAGCCGCAAGATCGCCGAGCTGGGTATCTACCCCTCTGTGGACCCCCTGGATTCCACCAGCCGGATCCTCACGCCCGCCATCGTGGGCGACGAGCACTACAACTGCGCCCAGCGCGTGAAGGCCATCCTGCAGCGCTACAAGGAACTGCAGGACATCATCGCCATCCTGGGCATGGACGAACTGAGCGAGGACGACAAACTGGCCGTGAGCCGCGCCCGCCGCGTGCAGCGCTTCCTCAGCCAGCCCTTCTTCGTGGCCGAGCAGTTTACCGGCCTGCCCGGTGTAATGGTGCCCATCGAGGAGACCATCAAGGGCTTCAACATGATCATGGACGGCGCGATGGACGAATACCCCGAGGCAGCCTTCAACCTGAAGGGCCGCATCGAGGACGTGATCGAGGCCGGTAAGAAGATGTTGGC
>CAZQFG010000117.1:6753-8863 GCA_964592515.1 uncultured Chryseobacterium sp.
GAGATCATCACCCCCGACAAGGAGCTCTTCAAGGGCGAGGCCACCAGCGTTACCGTTCCCGGTGTGGATGGTAGCATGGGTTTCCTGAAGGACCACGCCCCGCTGATCACTGTGCTGAAGGCCGGTGAGGTGAAGGTGCGGACCGCCGATGGCGATAAGGCCTTCACCGTGAAAGGCGGTGTGGTGGAAGTGATGAACGATACGGTACTGGTGCTGGCGGAGTGATCCGCCGGCGTTCCTGAACGAACAGCGAACGGCGCTCCAGTGGGGCGCCGTTCCGTTTGGGAGGTATTCGCCAGGTCGGGCGTATAAGTTCAGTACACGCAATTGCTTCCACTTTCGGGAAGAACTGGGTCCCGAACGGACCTGGTATTCCTGCTTCATGGCCTCTGAACACAAAGCCGGGCATTACGCTGCTTTGCTCCTTCAGGCTAACTTGCCTGAACTTGTTCCACCGAGCCCTCCTTTCCTGCTTCCCGGTCATCCTCGCGGCTTCGGCACAACAGGCCGAGGTGACCCGCTATGATGTGGCACAAGGCCTGCCGCAGAGCTTGGTGAACCATGTGCTGCAGGATAGCGAAGGCTTCATCTGGTTGGGTACGGGAGATGGTCTGGCCCGCTTCGATGGCCATCACTTCCGTGTATACAAGCATGATCCCAGGGATACGGCAAGCCTGCTTCATAACAGTATCTGGGGACTTGCAGAGCGCGATGACGGACACCTGTGGGTGAGCACGCGCATAAGCATGGACCTGTTGGATAGGCACACTGGAAAGTTCACGCGTGCGAAGACCGGTCCGGAGGGTGAGGTGGATGGCTGTTGGCGACTATTGGATGCAACAGGGGATCAGGCACTGTTCTATTCACCGCTGTGCGCGGACCTGCTGCGCATTACAAATGGGGGGGTGAAGCGTTCGCACATCCCACATCTGCCATCCTACGTGTCCTCCTTCGATCCAAGGACCGGTGTACTGACCCAATTGGTCGGCTTTGACACATTGATCACGGTGTGGCCCGATCGTCCCTCGAGGTCGGAGGTGCTGCCCAACCCACAGAAGCACAAGTACACCGGGCTCTTGCGCTTGAAGGACCAATGGCTGATCCTGACCAGTGGCGATGCCTGGACCTGGTCCGCAGAACATGGAAGAAGGGATATGCCTGATGAGCTGGGACCATACTTGCGACCATCAACCGGTAACAAGCTTGCCGCAAGGGCGCCCGATGGAAGGATCTGGCTCGGTCTTTCCGCTGTTGGTATGCTCGTTCTGGATGAGGATCTACGGATACAGCAGGTCCATCCTTTGCTGCCGCCTAACGAACGTCCATTGGAGATCACTTGCATCGCGTTCGATCGACAGGGCAACACGTGGGTGGGCAGCGATGGAAAGGGGGTCTTCAAGATCGCTCCGCAACGCATCAAATTCGGTCGTTGCATGCCTGGCCAGGGCCTGCCATGGGAGCCGCCTTCCTGGTTCGTTCGTGGATTCGCACAATGGGATGAGCACCGGGTCCTGGTCAGCTTTTATCAAGGAGGCCTGGCACTGTTCGATGAGCGATCGGGACGGCTCGCCCCTTTGGAACTACCTGTTCGCACGAAGACCGCTATTCAGGGGCAGGATCTGCGTAGACCATTCCGTGATCGCCACGGCATCATCTGGGCGCAGGACGACCGGACCGTGTTCGGTATCGATACCCGGAACGGAGAGCTGGTCTTCCACCTTCAACGACCATGGCTCATCACCGTTCTGAAGGGTCCCGATGGGGATGCCATACTGGTGGATCGCGACAGGGTGATACGCATGGTGCCCGAAGTTCATGGGTGTACCATGGTCGGGTTGGACCTGCATGAAATGACAAGGTACATGGCGTCGTTGCCCGGCATTCCCCCGAACATACATGCCCCTGCGGATCGGGTGTACCTCATGTCCTCCACGGTGTCGCGTGTGGTCGCCTGGCAAGGCGGTGCCCGAACATCGATCACGGGAATACGCGATCATGTGCGGATGACCTCGGTGGTGTGGGAGGAAGGCAAGGGATACTGGATGACGACCAATGATGGATTGTATCTGCTTGACGGCACGGATCTTCAGGTACGTGGTCACTGGACCAT
>CAZQFG010000118.1:0-8848 GCA_964592515.1 uncultured Chryseobacterium sp.
GGACTGCTGGGTATTTTCCTGGTCTACCAGTTCGTGGACAGCCCCAAAGAGGCTGTACTGCGTCGCGAGAACAAGCAGCTGCTGGTGCAGTACGAGTTGCTCAACAAGCGGCTTTCGGAACTGGACCGCGTAATGACCGATGTCCGCCGGCGCGACGACAATATCTACCGGGTGATCTTCGAGGCCGACCCAGTGCCAGAAAGCATGCGGCGCGCGGGCGTTGGCGGCATCAACCGGTACAAGGACCTGGACGGTTTCGCCAGTAGCGACCTGGTGATCGATACCCGCAAACGCCTGGACCAAATGAGCCGGCAACTGGTAGTGCAGTCGCGCTCGCTGGACGAAGTGGCCGCGCTGGTGCTACGCAAGCAGGAAATGCTGGCCAGCATACCGGCCATACAACCCATCCCGAACGAGGACCTCACGCAAACGGCGGGGGGTTTCGGTATGCGGATCCACCCGATCCACAAGATCCCCAAGTTCCATGCGGGCATGGACTTCACGGCCAAGCAGGGCACCCCGATCTACGCCACCGGTGATGGGCGCGTGACCTTCGCCGACTACGCCACCAACGGCTACGGCAGGCACGTGGTGATCGACCATGGCTTCGGCTACAACACGCTCTACGCCCACCTCAGCGAACTGAGGGTGCGCAACGGACAAAAGGTGAAGCGCGGCGATGTGATCGGACTGGTGGGCAATACGGGCCTCAGCGCCGGTCCCCACCTGCATTACGAGGTGCACAAGAACGGGCAACCAGTGGACCCCGCCAACTACTACTTCAACGACCTCACGCCTGAGGAGTACGCTCGAATGCTGGAGCTTTCGCGCAACGCCGGACAATCGCTCGATTGATCGGATACATTTGGGCCGCGCATGCCCTACAAGGAGAAGACCATCGAGAAGCTCTTCTGGTCCATTGGTGAAGTGGCCGAGGAACTGGGGGTGAACACCTCGCTGATCCGCTATTGGGAGAAGGAGTTCGGCACCATCAAACCCAAGCGCACCGGTCGTGGCGATCGCTTGTACACCAATAAGGATATCGACCTCCTGCGGCGTATCCATCACCTGGTGAAGGACCGTGGGTTCACCCTGCAAGGTGCACGCGAGGCCTTGCGCCGCAGTGAGCCGCCTCCGCAGGACAGGATCGAGGTGGTCCGTTCCACCTTGTTGCATGTTCGCGAACAATTGATGGCCATAAGCCGGAGGCTGGACCATTAGTCAACCCCATGAGCGACCACTACTGCTCCCCGCTCACCTGGGCACTGCTGCGCATCCTCCGGCGTACACGTGTGCTTTCCCATCTCAATTTCACGGTACGTGCCCGCTTCGGCAGCACATCGCTTCCGGTGCCTGTGAACGGCGGTGTGGGCATTAACCTGCTGGTAAAGGATGAACCTTGGATGGCCGTACTGCTCAGCGGACTCCTGAGGTCCTTCCAAGGTGCGTTCATTGATGTGGGCGTGAACGTGGGCCAGACCCTTTGCAAGGTGAAGGCCTTGGACCCGGCAAGGAGCTATCACGGATTCGAGCCGAACCCTGTATGCATCCATTATGCCCAGGAATTGGTCCAGCTGCATGGATATGTACATGCCACCGTGACACCCATAGGCCTTTCGGACCATGATGGGCTTTTGCAGCTCGAACTGCATTCCGCCAACAGCGACGATTCTTCAGCGACCACCGTCGCGGACTTCCGGCCGGGATTCAATGTGCACAGGCGATTTATCATTCCCGTGCGGAAATACGCGTCCGTGTCCAGCGAATTGGCGATCGGGCCTGTCGGCGTGGTGAAGATCGATGTGGAAGGTGGCGAACGCGAGGTGCTCCTGGGCATGGAGGACCAACTACGGACCGACCGTGCTGCCGTAATCCTGGAGATCCTCCCTCCGGGTCGGCATTCCATGCGCCTTACCCGTCAGCAGGAGGTCGAGGAACTGTTTGCACGAGCGGGCTACACATTGCACCGCATCGCTTGGCAGGATGGTGGTCTTCGGCTGGAGCGGATGCAGGGGCCCATTGGCGTTCACGATGACCAAAGCCTCTCGAACTACGTGGCCTTGCCTCAGGAAAGGACGGACGATGTACTGAAGGCCCTGCTTCAGAGATAGGCCTTGCCGATCAGGTAGTTCTTCACGTAATCGTTCACCCCGTCCGCCAGGTCCGTGAACGGCCGGGCATATCCGATGCCCTTCAGCTTGCCCATGTCCGCCTCCGTGAAATACTGGTACTTATCGCGGATATCGGCCGGGATGTCGATAAAGCTGATCTGCTCCGGTCTGTCCAATGCTCTGAAAGTGGCCCTGGCCAGGTCCAAAAAGGCATGTGCCTTGCCGCTGCCCAGGTTGTACAGTCCGCTGTCCTTTCGGTGCTCCATCAGGAAGAGGCACACGTTGCACACGTCCTTCACGTACACGAAGTCGCGCAACTGCTCGCCGTCCCTGTAATCGGGCCGGTGGCTGCGGAAGAGCTTCATACCGCCCGTGGCGTTGATCTGGTTAAAGGCATGGAACACCACACTGGCCATGCGCCCCTTGTGATACTCATTGGGGCCGTAAACGTTAAAGAACTTGAGGCCGGCCCAAAAGAAAGGCTTCCGCTCCTGGGCAAGCGCCCACTTGTCGAAGTCGTTCTTGCTATCGCCGTAGGGATTCAGCGGCTTCAATTTGTACGGGAGCGTGTCGTCCTTGTCGCTGTAGCCCAGTTCGCCGTCGCCATAGGTGGCCGCGCTGCTTGCATACACCAAGGGGATGCCATACTTCACGCAGGCCTCCCACATACGCTGGCTGTAGTGCAGGTTCAGCTCATCGAAAATGGCGGTATTGAACTCGGTGGTATCGGTGCGCGCACCCAGGTGGAAAATGAACTGCACCAACTTCTCGTTGGCATCGAGCCAGGCGAAGAACTCCTTGCGATCCACCTTGGCCGTGAGCTGCTTGCCGTGCAGGTTGGGCGCCTTGTCGGCCCGGGAGAAGTCGTCCACGGCCACGATGTCCTGCCAACCCTGGCGCAACAGCTCACCCACCAAGGCACTGCCAATAAAGCCTGCGGCTCCGGTCACTACGATCATGGTGCGAAGGTAGCGAGGTGTCCCACCCCGGCCATGGAGGGGGGCACGACCCTACCTTTGCCCCCGCATGCCGATCGTACACATCACACGCCGCGAGCGTTTCAGCGCCGCACACAAACTGAGCCGTCCCGATTGGAGCTTGGAGAAGAACTACGCCACCTTCGGCAAGTGCTCCAACCCCAACTGGCACGGGCACAACTACGTGCTGTGGGTCACCGTTTCCGGAGAGCCCAGCACCGAGACCAGTTTCGTCACCGACCTCAGCGCGCTCAGCCGCCTGATCAAGGAACATGTGCTGGACCACTTGGACCATAAGAACATCGACCTCGACGTGCCCTTCATGAAAGGCCGCTACAGCAGCACCGAGAACCTGGCCGTGGCCATTTGGGAACAACTGGAAGCACCGGTGAAGGCCTTGGGCGTTGAGCTGCGGACCGTGAAGGTGGAGGAAACGGAGAACAACTACGTGGAGTACCATGGCGAGCGGTGAGCACGAACCCACCGGCGAGGGCTACGAGCGGATCGATCAGTACGACCCGAAGCTCATAGAGCGTATCAGCGGGCACTACGGCCACATCCTGAAGGCCATCGGCGAGGACCCCGAGCGCGAAGGGCTGAAGAAGACCCCCGAGCGTGTGGCCAAGGCCCTGCAATACCTCACGCACGGCTACGACCTGGACCCGGCGGGCATCCTGCGCAGCGCCATGTTCACTGAGGACTACAGCCAGATGGTGCTGGTGAAGGACATCGAGGTTTACAGCATGTGCGAGCACCACATGCTGCCCTTCTTCGGTAAGGCGCACGTGGCCTACATCCCACAAGGCCGCATTGTGGGGCTGAGCAAGATCCCCCGCGTGGTGGATGCCTTCGCAAGGCGCCTGCAAGTGCAAGAGCGGCTCACGAACGAGATCCGCGACTGCATCCAGGAGACCCTGCAACCCATGGGCGTGGCGGTGGTGCTGGAGTGCAGCCACCTCTGCATGCAGATGCGCGGCATCCAGAAACAGAATTCGGTGACCACCACCAGCGCCTTCACAGGGATCTTCCTCAACGACCACCGCACGCGGGAGGAGTTCATCAAGCTCGTAAGTTCCCGGCTTCATTGAACCGGACCGACCGAAAAGCACCAACGATCACCGATATTCGACCTTTCAAGCAACCCCACATGGAGAACCAGAACTACCAACAGTCCACTTACATCGGCACCGGCGAAGTGTCCAACGTGCGCACGTTCGTGGCCAGCGTGTTCAGCTACATGACCATGGCCCTTGTCATCAGCGGCGTGATGGCCTGGTGGTTCGGCAACAACATGGAACTGTTCGGCAGCCTGCGCGACCTGTACACCGGCAAGCCCACCATCCTGGGCTGGGTGGTGATGTTCGCTCCACTGGGCCTCGTGTTCCTCATGGGCGGCATGCTTGAGAAGCTGAGCGGCACCATGTTGATGACGGTTTTCATCGTGTACAGCGCGCTCACGGGCATGAGCCTCTCGTACATCTTCGTGGTCTATGACCTCACGGCCATCATCCGCACCTTCTTCCTGAGCTCGGCCGTGTTCGGCATCATGGCCATTGCGGGCTACACCACCAAGACCGACCTCACCAAGCTGGGCAACATCCTGTTCATCGGCCTCATCGGCATCCTGCTGGCCTCACTGGTCAACATCTTCTGGCCCAATGGCACCATGGGCTGGCTCATCAGCGTGATCGGCGTGATCGTGTTCACTGGCCTCACCGCTTACGACATGCAGAAGATCAAGCGCATGGGTGAAGTAGTGGCCACCGGCACGGAGACCGCCCAGAAAATGGCCCTCATGGGCGCCCTGAGCCTCTACCTGGACTTCATCAACCTCTTCCTGATGCTGCTGCGCCTGTTGGGCAGCCGCAAGTGAGGAGCCTCTGTTCCGTAAGGACACCGCCCACCACCTTCGATCTACGACCGCATGACCGCCTACGTATTCCCCGGACAAGGCAGCCAGTTCCCCGGCATGGGCAAGGACCTGTACGATGCCGACAGCAATGCACGCATCTGGTTCGAGCATGCCAACGACCTCCTCGGCTTCAACCTCACCAACGTGATGTTCACGGGCAGCGAGGCCGACCTGAAGCAGACCAATGTGACGCAGCCCGCCATCTTCCTGCACAGCGTGGTGAAGGCCAAGGTCTTGGGCGATGCGTTCCAACCCGCCATGGTGGCCGGACACAGCCTGGGCGAGTTCAGTGCGTTGGTGGCCGCCGGGGCCATGGAGTTCGCTGACGGATTGAAGCTCGTTGCCGCGCGTGCCAATGCCATGCAGAAGGCCTGCGAGCTACAGCCAAGCACCATGGCCGCGATCCTGGGCCTGGAGGACGAGAAGGTGGAAGAGGTCTGCAAGACCATTCCCGGTGTGGTGGTGCCCGCCAACTACAACTGCCCCGGCCAGTTGGTGATCAGCGGCAGTATTGAAGCGGTGAACGCCGCCTGCGAAGCATTGAAGGCCGCAGGCGCCAAGCGCGCGCTGGTGCTGCAAGTGGGTGGCGCCTTCCATAGTCCGCTGATGGAGCCTGCCCGCGTGGAGCTGGAAACGGCCATCGCCTTCACCCCTATCGTGAACCCGCGCTGCCCGGTGTACCAGAACGTGGATGCCCGTCCGCACACCGATCCCGCCCGCATCAAGGCCAACCTGATCGCGCAGCTCACTGCGCCCGTGCGTTGGACGCAGACCATGCAGCATATGCTGGCTGATGGCTGCAACAAAGTGGTGGAAGTGGGCCCCGGCAACGTGCTTCAGGGCCTGTTCAAGAAGGTGAGCAGGGAGCTGGAGACGAGCGCGGCATAGACGCTGCTGCGTTCCCGGTACCTTAGCGCCGCCCATGCCCCCCAGCGGCCCCTCCATCTCATTCGCCGCACAGCGAACGGCCTACCCCGTCCTTTTCGCCATCGCTTTCTCGCACCTGCTGAACGACACGGTGCAGGCGCTGATCCCCGCGATCTACCCACTTGTCAAGGCCTCGTACCAACTGAGCTACGCGCAGATCGGCCTCATCACCCTCACCTTCCAGACCACGGCCTCCATCCTGCAACCGTTGGTGGGGCATTGGACGGACAAGCGTCCACGCCCCTTTGCTTTGGTAGGAGGCATGGGCTCCACGCTGGTTGGCCTTCTCGTGTTGTCGCAGGCCTCGTCGCTGTCCATGATCCTTGCGGCAGTGGCATTGGTGGGTGTCGGCTCGTCCATATTCCATCCGGAAGCCTCACGCATGGCCTTCACCGCATCCGGTGGAAAACGATCACTGTCGCAGTCGGTGTTCCAATTGGGTGGCAACGCGGGATCCGCGCTGGGTCCCTTGCTGGCCGCAGCGGTGATCGTACCGTTCGGGCAGGCCACGGTGGGCTGGTTCGTGGTGCTGCCGCTGATCGCCATGGTGGTGCTGTGGCGTGTTGGGCAGTGGTATCTGCGGGTGATGGCCATCCGACAGCGAAGGTCCTCTGCGGCCCCCGGTCCCACGCGGTCAGCGCTGCCTCGCCGCAAGGTGGTGCTCATCATCGCCACGCTCCTGCTGCTGATCTTCTCCAAGCAGTTCTATGTGGCCAGCATGACCAGCTACTACACCTTCTACCTCATCGGCCGCTTCGGGCTCAGTGTTCAGGAAGCGCAGGTTCAACTTTTCATCTTCCTCTTCGCGGCGGCCATTGGCACCTTGCTCGGCGGTTTCCTCGGCGACCGCATCGGCTACAAGCGCATCGTGTGGGCCAGCATCCTTGGTGCGGCGCCGTTCACGCTCGCCCTCCCCTATGCCAACCCTTTCTGGACAGGCGTTCTGGCCTTCCTGGCCGGCTTCATCCTGGCCTCGGCCTTCTCCGCCATCCTGGTGTATGCCCAGCTGCTCATCCCCGGCCGCGTCGGGCTCGTTTCCGGATTGTTCTTCGGCTTCGCGTTCGGTATGGCCGGATTGGGCAGCGCCTTGCTCGGCCGCCTTGCCGATGCCACCGACATCGATACTGTGTTCCGCGTGTGCTCCTTCCTGCCGCTGCTGGGCATGCTGTGCTGGTACCTGCCGGACCAGAAACGCTTCGCCTCCTGATCAGAGCGTGCGGTTCAACAGCTTGCCGCTGCCGATCAGCTTGTGCAGATAAGGCCGCGTGAGCGTGTTGTGGATGGCCTGCACATGGTTCACGTTGTGGCAATCGCTGCCCAACAACTCGTAATGGCCGTCGTCGATCAACCGCTCGGCGATCTCCTTTGCTTTCGGACCATAGGCCCCGGATAGCGCCACCAGGTTCAGCTGGAAAAGCACGCCCCTTTCCTTCAGCCGTTCGTACTTGGCGTAGTCGTTGTGCCAGAACGCGTAGCGCTCGGGGTGGGCCAGCACAGGACGATAGCCCTGGGTCTGCATTTGGAAAACCACACTGAGCAACACGGCAGGTTCGCTGATGAACGGCAGTTCGAACAGGAGCAGGTTGTTGCCGAAGGTGAGCACCGTGCGCTCCAGGACTTTCTTCTCCAGCTCGTGGTCGAGGTAGTACTCCGCCGCGGCATCCACTTCGATGTCCAAGCCTGTGCGCGCCACTTCGCGACGCAGCTTCTCAAGCCCGCCCAGTATGATCTCTGGCGTGTTGCGATAGCCATCGGCCATGTTGTGCGGCGTGGTGATCACCTTGCGGTACCCCAGTTCGCGCATGGCCGTTAGCAGTTCCATGCTCTGCTCCAGCGTTTGGGCGCCGTCGTCGATGCCCGGAATGAAATGCGAATGCACATCGCAGCGCAGCACAGAAAGGTCCGCAGGCGGCATCGCCTTCTCCTTCGATCCGAAGAGCCTGCCCAGAATGCCCATTACCGCTGCTGGTACTGCTGTTCGTAATAGCTGCGATAAGCGCCACTGGTCACGTGGTCCAACCACTCGGTGTTGGCCAGGTACCAATCCACGGTGCGCTCAAGGCCTACCTCGAAGGTGATGCTCGGCTTCCATCCCAGCTCGCGTTCGATCTTGCCCGCATCAATGGCATACCGCAGGTCATGCCCGGCGCGGTCGGTGACGTAGGTGATGAGCTTGGCACTCTCCCCTTCCGCACGACCGAGCTTCTTGTCCATGATGGAACAGAGCAGGTGCACCAGGTCGATGTTCTTCCACTCGTTGTGCCCGCCGATATTGTAGGTTTCGCCGTTCTTCCCGGTGTGGAAGATGGTATCGATGGCGGATGCGTGATCCTCCACCCAGAGCCAGTCGCGCACGTTCTCGCCCTTGCCATACACGGGAAGCGGCTTGTTGTTGCGGATGTTGTTGATCATGAGCGGGATCAACTTCTCGGGGAAGTGGTGGCTGCCGTAGTTGTTGCTGCAGTTGCTCACTACAAAGGGCAGCTTGTACGTGTTGCCGTAGGCCCGCACGAAATGGTCGCTGGCGGCCTTGCTGGCGCTGTAGGGGCTCTGCGGATCGTAGGGCGTGGTCTCCAGGAAGAGGCTGTCGTCATGGAGCGAACCGTACACCTCATCGGTGGAAACATGGTAGAACCGCTTGCCCTCGAAGTTGCCTTTCCAGGCTTCCTTCGCAGCGTTCAGCAGCGTCACCGTGCCGAACACGTTGGTGCGAACGAAGCTCAGCGGATCGGTGATGCTGCGGTCCACGTGGCTCTCTGCCGCAAGGTGGATCACACCATCAATGGCGTACTCCTTGAACACGTTGGCCACGGCCTCCGCATCGCAGATATCGGCCTTTACGAACACATAGTTCGATGCGTTCTCGATGTCGCGCAGGTTCTCCAGGTTGCCCGCATAGGTGAGCGCATCGAGGTTGATGA
>CAZQFG010000119.1:0-8813 GCA_964592515.1 uncultured Chryseobacterium sp.
TGGAAGTGGGCGTCAACTGGGCACCCCATGACGCGAAGGCATGGCGCACGTTCTCTTCGGTGGCCCAGCCGTTGCGTACCGCCGCCTCGCGCACCAGCCGGTCGAGCCGCTCGTACTCGGTACGGTCGAGGCCGATCACATGCCCCGGCCACTCCTGCGCCGCACCCACAGCGGTCATCACCTTGCCCAGTTGGGCCAAGGCCGCTTTACGCTGCTCCAAGGAAGGGAATGCCGATCGAACCATCTCCGGTCCAGTGCTGTTGATGCTCATATCTTTGCCGCGCCTTCAATGCCGTTCTGGCAAAGGACCACAAAAGTAGACCGTACCGCCATGGCGATCATGATCACCGACGAATGCATCAACTGTGGTGCATGTGAACCCGAATGTCCGAACAATGCCATTTACGAGGGCGGATCGGAATGGCGGCTGTCGGACGGCACTTCGCTGAAGGGTTCCCAGACCACGCCCATGGGGAACAGCTACGATGCGGACAGTGCGCAGAAGCCCGTGGCCATGGACGTCTACTACATCGTTACGGACAAGTGCACCGAGTGCACCGGTTTCCACGATGAGCCCCAGTGCGCCGCCGTTTGCCCGGTGGATTGCTGTGTGGACGACCCCGACCACCGCGAGACCAAGGAGCAGCTCCTGGCCAAGAAGGAGTTCATGCACCTCTGAGACGCGCGCCGATCAGCGCCCACGAAGGGCACGCACTTTGTCGACACCGGAAGCGTTCGTCCAACATGCGGATCGCACTCCTCTTCACCGCCTTCCTTTTCGTTCTGCAGGCCCGGTCGCAGGACGATTGGCGCATGGACCTCATCGCCAGTGCCAAAGGACTGCCGACCGCACGTACCGACGCCGAGCGCGACTCCCTCGACCTGCGCATCAAGGCCGGGCTGAAGCGCCTGTTCGAGACCCCTGATCTGTTCACGGCCGATCTGAAGGACATCCCACTGAGCCGGGTGGACGCCCCCGATGGTTCGTTCCGCCTGTTCACCTGGAACCTGCCCAACGCCGTGGGAGGCCACCGCTTCGAGGGCCTGCTGATGGTGCAGCTCGGGAAAAAGCGTTCCCTGCACGAGCTCCACGACCGCACCGCTGAACTGAACACGCCGGAGATCCCCGAGCTGGGTCCCGAACGCTGGTACGGAGCGCTGTACTACCAGGTGGTGCCGGTAAAAAAAGGCGGCAAGACCTACTACACACTGCTGGGTTGGAAGGGCTACAGCAAAGTGGAGACGCGAAAAGTGGTGGAGGTACTGAGCTTCAAGGGCGGCAAGCCGCGCTTCGGGGCGCCACTTTTCGGTGCAGGCAAACTGAAGAAACACCGGTTGGTGTTCGGCTATTCCTTCCAAGCGAGCATGGCACTGCGCTATGAGCCCGCCCAACAGCGCATTATGCTGGACCACCTGGTGCCTGCGCGAGCCGACCAGGAAGGCCAATGGGCGTTCTACGGTCCCGACCTGACCTACGACGCCTATGTGTGGGACAAGGGTCAGTGGCAGTACGTGCGCGACATCGATGCCCGTGATGGTCAGCGTGATGGCAAGCCCTACAAGGCTCCACCGAAGGCACCGAACCCTTGATCGGTGCGGTCGCCGCAACACGTTGATATTCTGGTGCGGATCCTTCCGGCGCGCTCGGTCGCATCCCAATACCTTTGCCGCCCAGAAACACCCCAACAAGAAGGTCGCCACCATGAAAAAGGTCCACAACTACAGTGCAGGCCCCTGCATCCTGCCACGTGAAGTGTTCGAGCAGGCCGCGCAGGCGGTGCTCGACTTCGAGGGCAGCGGGCTCAGCATCCTGGAGATCAGCCACCGCAGCAAGCCCTTCGAGGCCGTGATGGCCAAGGCCCAGGCACTGGTGAAGGAACTGTTGGGCGCACCGGAGCACTACCAAGTGGTGTTCCTGGGCGGCGGGGCCAGCATGGGCTTCCACATGATCCCGCAGAACTACATGAAGCCCGGCGGAAATGCGGCCTACGCCAACACCGGCGAATGGGCATCGCGCGCCATCAAGGAGTCGAAGATGTTCGGCGACACGGTGGTGGTGGCCAGCAGCGAGGACAAGAACTTCAGCTACATCCCCAAAGGCTTCGACATTCCTGCGGATGCCGACTACTTCCACTTCACCAGCAACAACACCATCTTCGGCACGCAGTACAAGCAGTTCCCGAAGAGCCCGGTGCCGGTGATCTGCGACATGAGCAGCGACATCTTCAGCCGTCCGGTGAACGCGGCCGACTTCGCCCTCATCTATGCCGGCGCGCAGAAGAACATGGGACCTGCGGGCGCCACGGTGTACCTGATGGACCCCGAGAAGCTCGGTCAGACCGGCCGCAAGCTGAGCCCCATGATGGACCTGAAGAACCACGCCGACAAGGAGAGCATGTACAACACGCCGCCGGTGTATGCCGTGTACGTGAGCATGCTCACCATGGAATGGATGAAGCGCATGGGCGGAGTGGCCGCCATGGAACAGCGCAACGCCGCCAAGGCCAAGCTGCTGTACGAAGCCATCGACCGCCTGCCGATCTTCAAGGGCACCACGGCCGTGGAGGACCGCAGCGTGATGAACGCCACCTTCGTGCTGAACGATGCGTCCCTCGAACCCGCCTTCGATGCCCTCTGGAAAGAGGCCAACATCAGCGGCATCCGAGGCCACCGCAGTGTGGGCGGATACCGCGCCAGCATGTACAATGCCTTGCCCATCGAGAGCGTACAGGCCCTGGTGGACGTGATGGAACATTTCGCAACAACCCACGGATAGGAACGATCATGCGCGTACACGCCAACGACGGTATTGCGGCCACGGCCAAGGCCGCCCTGCAGGAGGAAGGATTCAAGGTGACCACCGACAGCATTCCGCAGGAAAAGCTGGCGGACTACCTCAACGCCGAAAAGGTGGACGTGCTGCTGGTGCGCAGTGCCACCAAGGTCCGCAAAGACCTCATCGACGCCTGCGCCGGGCTGAAGCTCATTGGGCGCGGCGGTGTGGGCCTGGACAACATCGATGTGAAGCACGCCGAGGCCAAGGGCATCCCCGTGATCAACACGCCGGCCTCCTCCTCCATCTCGGTGGCGGAACTGGTAATGGCCCACCTCTTCGGCCTGATGCGCAACCTGCATAAGGCCAACCGTCGCATGCCCGGCGAAGGCCTCAGCAAGTTCAAGGAACTGAAGAAGGAATACGAGAAGGGCAGCGAGGTGCGCGGCAAGACGCTGGCCGTTGTGGGCTTCGGCCGCATTGGCCAATGGACCGCGCGCTACGCCCTGGGCTGCGGCATGAAGGTGATCTACGTGGACAACCACGCCACCGCCGAGGCCATTGAAATGGAGATCGGCGGCAACACCGTGCGCGTCCCCGTGAAAATGGTGACCATGGACGAGATGCTGGCCCAGGCCGATGCCATCAGCCTGCACGTTCCGGCACAAAAGGACGGGCGCGCCATACTGGGCAAGGCCGAACTGCAACGCGTAAAACCCGGTGTGGTGATCGTGAACACGGCCCGCGGTGGCAGCGTGGACGAGGACGCCCTGTTGGAGGCCCTGAAGGACGGCCGTGTGAAAGGCGCCGCGCTCGATGTGTTCGTGGGCGAGCCCGAACCCCGTGCCGGCCTGCTGGCACAGGAGAACCTGAGCCTGAGCCCCCACATCGGGGCCGCCACGGCAGAGGCACAGGGCCGCGTGGGCGATGAACTGGTGGACCGCATCCTCAGCTGGCGTTCGAGCGTCACGGTGAGCTGATGATCGAACTGCGTCCGTTCCGCGCCTGGCGTGCAGCGCCGGACAAGGCCCACCTGGTGGGATCGCGCAGCTATGTGTCGTACACGCCCGAACAGCTCAGCGAAAAGCTGGCCGGCAACCCTTACACCTTCCTGCACGTGGTGCACCCCGATACGCAGGGCAGCGCGCCGGAACCCGCCGACCGTCGCGAACGCTTCCGTCGCACCCGCCATGCCTTCAAGGCCTTCTGCGATGAGGGCATATTGGTGCGCGATGCCGAGCCCTGCATCTATGTGTACGAGCAGACCGGGCGCGGCAACACCACGCGAGGCATCATCACCGGCGTTAGCGTGGAGGCCTACCGTGACGGCCGCATCAAGGTGCATGAACAGACACTTACGGCGCGCGAGCAGCTCTTCGTGGACTACCTGCAACACACCGGCGTGAACGCCGAACCCGTGCTGCTGGCCACCCCCGATGGCACGGCTTGGGAAGCCCTGCTGGACCCCATCACCAACAGGCGACCCGACCACGATTTCAGCACCACCGACCGGGTGCGCCACCGTTTGTGGGCGTGCCCGGACGTGAAGCTCCGTGAGGACCTGCAACGCCGCTTCGCCGATATCCCTGCGCTGTACATCGCCGACGGGCACCACCGCATGGCCTCCAGCGCCGGCCTTGCCGACCGCGAACAGGCCACCGACGTGGACCCCAAGGCCTGGTGCCTGGCCTACATCGTGCCTCGCCAGCAGCTCTACATCTACAACTTCGATCGGGTGGTGCGTGGCCTCAATGGCCACAGTGTCGGCTCGTTCCGCGAGGCGCTTGCCCAAGTGGGCGAACTGCGGCCCGTAGCAGCGCCTTGGGCCGGTCCCGGTTCCGTGGCCGTTTACCTCGCCGGCCAGTGGTACACCCTGGCCCTTCCTCCAGCCGAAGGTGCAGCGGCCGACCGGCTGGATGCTGCACGCCTCAACACCGCCGTGCTCGCGCCCGTGCTCGGCATCCATGACCTGCGCACCGACCCGCGCGTACATTTCGTACCCGGCACCAGCGGCACCCACGAACTGCAACGCCAGGTGGACAACGGCGAGGCCGACGTGGCCTTCCACCTGCACCCGGTGCAATTCACCGAGCTGCAGGCCGTGGCGGACAGTGGCGGCATCATGCCCCCGAAAAGCACTTATATCGAACCCAAGCTCCGCAGCGGGTTCACCGTGTATTCGCTGGAAGATGTGTGAGCGCCAGGTAGCGCACTGAAGACCGAAGGCATGTCCATGGAACAGTCCCTTGCCGAACGTTATGCGGCCATCAAGGCCGGTATCCCTGCCGGTGTAACGCTGGTGGCCGTTAGCAAGACACGGTCCGCGAGCGAGGTGCAGGCGCTGTACGACCTTGGCCACCGCGACTTCGGGGAGAACTATCCGCAGGAGCTGCGGGAGAAACAGCCCGTGCTGCCCGCCGACATCCGCTGGCACTTCATCGGCCATCTGCAGCGCAGCAACGTGAAGTACATCGCGCCCTACGTCCACCTGATCCACGGGGTGGAGGACGAGCGCCTGCTGGACGAGATAGCAAAACGAGGGGCCGCCGCTGGCCGGGTGATCGACGTGCTGTTGCAAGTGCACATTGCGCAGGAAGAGACCAAGCACGGCCTTTCCCCCGACGAACTGCGGAACGCGGTGCGGTCCTGGCCTTGGGGCAGTTGGCCCCAGGTGCGGGTGCGGGGCCTCATGGGCATGGCCACCCTTACCGACGACCGCGAGCAGGTGCGCACCGAATTCCGGGCCCTGCATGCGCTCTGGAACGAAGTGCGGAACATGGGTGCTTTCCCAGCAGCGGAATTCACCGAACTGAGCATGGGCATGAGCAGCGATGCCGACCTGGCGGTACAAGAAGGCAGCACCATGGTACGCATCGGCACGGCCATTTTCGGCGACCGCGCGGCCCGATAGGATCCCCGGCCATCGCCTTTTCGTTCAGGCAACCTTGGTTGAAACCGGCGTCTTCCCCATATACCTTTCGGAGGCCCGAACCGATCGCCCATGCGTATCACTACCCTGCTCCTCACCTCCTCGCTCCTCTTGGCCCTTCCGCTCGCCGCCCAGCGCAATCTGGAAGTGGGCCTTGCAGTAGGCGCCACCAACTACCAGGGCGACCTCGGCAACTACGGCGGTGCCATCCAATGGAACGGCTTCAGGCCGGGCGTGCAGGTCTCGTTCCGCGACTTCCTGAACAACCCGAAGCGCTATGTGACCCGCTCCCTCACCACCGAAGTGCGGGCCGGCTGGTACCGCGTGGGCTACGAGGAGACCGATATGATCAAGGGCCTAGACGTGAGCGAACTACGCAACTACAAGCGCGGCCTCGGTTTCCGCACCGACCTCGTGGGCGCATCGGGCCATTTGGTGCTCAACGCTTACCGCGAGCCCTACCAGCCGCTCTTCCAGCAGCGCTTCTTCATGTTCTTCCAAGTGGGCCTCGGCGTGTACTACGGGCGCCCCAAGGCCGACCTGTTCACCGGCGACATCAACATTGCCAACCGTTACCATTTCTGGGAGGACGGCACCGTGCGCAATGGCCCCCGCGAGGACCCGAACGCGCAAGTGATCGAGCGCGATGGCAAGTACGAGACCGACCTCTACTCGTGGGTGACCGAAGGCTCGGGCACGGTAAGCGACGTGAACAACCTGAGCCGTCCCTCGCCCTGGCACGTGGCCATGCCCATGGGCTTCGGGCTGCGGTACATGCTCACCAAGAAGCTCAGTGTGGGCATGGAGTTCAGCTACATGATGTTCTTCGACGACATGTTGGACAACGTGAGCGAGCGCTACGCCACCTACGCCGAGATCGACACTTACTACATGAACGACCCCACCCGGCAGGAGCTGGCGCGCTACATCAGCGACCCCACGGGCTGGGGCACCGATGGCACCGTGAGCCGCATCACCAGCCGCAGGGGCAACCCCGGTCTGCTGGACAACTTCAGCTACCTCAGCTTCGAGGTGAGCTACAAGTTCAGGCGGCGCCCCGTACGGCGCAGCACCATGAGCCTGCGGATCTGACCGCGCCCCCTGCCAACATCCGTACTGCCCCAAGGCATGGTGCATTGCGGCGCTGGTGCGACCTTTGCTCCATGAGCGACGCAGCACCCAAGAAGAGCAAGTTGGACCTGGCCTTTGCGGCCCTATTGAGCGAAGACGATGCGCAGGTGCTGACCGCGCTGGCCCGTGTGGAGGAACAGGGCGATGCGCGCGCCATCCGTCCGCTGCTGACCGCCCTGGCCAGGAGCCGCGATGCCAAAGTGCAGCAGCGCATCACGGACATGCTCTACCAGATCAAGGTGAAGGACGCCGTGCCCGAACTGATGGCCGCGCTGGACGAGCCCACCCTGCTGGACGTGCGCCGCACCGTGCTGGCCACCTTCTGGAACGCGGGCCTCGATGTGCGCGACCACCTGGAACGTTTTTTGGACCTGGCCTTGGAAGGCGATGCCGAAGAGTGCTTCGAGTGCCTCACCGTGATCGAAAACCAGGAGATCTGGCCCGAAAAAGCCGCCCGCCTGGGCCTGGCCAAGGCCCGCAAGGCCGCAACCGCCGAGACCGACGCCTACAAAGCCGCCATGTTGAACGACCTCGTGGCCGTGCTGGAAGAGCGCTTGGGCGTGGAGTGAGCTGTCCGCCAGGCAGAAGAGTGACCTGAGGTGGTTCACCTCTATGGGCCGAAATGGTGTCCATGGGTCATCATCCCCAAGCTTGTACCGCTGTTGGGCGCGAAAACCGATGGACCTGGTGATCATGGGATGTTGATGGTTAACTTGTTCCTTCAGCATGGACAAAAAAGTCGTCGAGCGGGAACACGCCGTGAAGCTGGAGCACTTGGTACACAAGGCCCAGCGCTGCATTGCCTTGCAATTCCCCTACGATGCGGCGTTGGTGCAGGCGGCCAAGCATGCAGGTGCCCAATGGAGCGGTACGCACCGGTGTTGGTGGACACCCAACGGACCGGAGCACCTGCAGGCCATCTTCGCCGCGTTCAAGGGCAAGGCCTGGGTGGACATGAACGGCCTGCGGAAAAAAGAGGATGGTACCGCCGCCGCCCCGCGAACGACCAAACAGCGCATCACCACGTTGACCGCCAACAGCGCGAAGAACGTTCCGGCAACTCCGGAACCCGTGCGTTCGAAGGACGCAACTGCTACACTTACTGAAGTACAAGCGAGCGCCCTGGACGCCATGCGCCGCAAGCTGGAGATCGCCCGGTACAGCCCGCGGAGCATTCAGGTGTACCTCAGCGCAACCCGGCAGCTCTTCCAGCACTTTCCCCAAAAGCATCCGAACGACATCCGCACGGAGGACATCGAGGCTTTCCAGCACCACCTGGCCACGGTGCGCAAGGTGAGCAACAGCACCCTGAACCAGGCCGTGAACGCCGTTAGGTACTACTACATGAACGTGGTGGGCGATGCGCGGCGGGTGACGTTCATCGAAAGACCACGGAAGGAGACCAAACTGCCCTTGGTGCTCAGCAAGGCTGAAATAGCGGCCCTCTTGAAAGCGCCGAGCAACCTGAAGCACCAAGCCATGCTCGCATTGGCCTACTCGGGCGGGCTGCGTGTAAGCGAGGTGCTGGCCTTGAGGCCCGATGACCTGCTGATCGACCGCGGGCTGATAAGGATACGCGCGGCCAAAGGGAACAAAGACCGCACGACCCTGCTTGGGCGAAGCACCGCTGAATTGCTGAAGCGCTACGTTGAGCACTACCAACCGCGTACACTGCTTTTTGAAGGCCAGGGAGGTGGTGCATACAGTGCCCGAAGCCTGCAGAAAGTCCTGGAGTCCGCATTGGAGAAAGCCGGCATTCAGAAGCCCGCCACCATGCACACCCTGCGGCATAGCTTCGCAACCCACCTCTTGGAGCAAGGCACGGACTTGCGTTATATTCAAGCCCTATTGGGGCATGCCAGCAGCAAGACCACGGAGATATACACGCATGTGAGCACACGCTACCTACAAGGCATCGTGAACCCCATGGACAACCTGGACACTCCTTGACAGCTTCCTCGACAAAACCTTCGCAATACC
>CAZQFG010000120.1:0-8809 GCA_964592515.1 uncultured Chryseobacterium sp.
GAAACCGAAGGTCTTGAAGCCCATGCTCTCCATCGCCACGTTACCGGCCAGAACCAGCAGATCGGCCCAGCTGAGGCTGTTGCCATACTTCTGCTTCACGGGCCACAGCAGGCGGCGCGCCTTGTCCAGGTTGCCGTTGTCGGGCCAGCTGTTCAGCGGGGCGAAACGCTGGTTGCCGTTGCCAGCGCCACCACGCCCATCAGCGGTACGGTAGGTGCCCGCGGCGTGCCAGGTCATGCGGATCATGAGGCCGCCGTAGTGGCCCCAGTCGGCCGGCCACCACTCCTGCGAGTCGGTCATCAGCTTGGTGAGGTCGGCCTTCACCGCCTTCAGATCCAGCTTCGAAAAGGCCTCGCGGTAGTTGAAGTCCGGGTCGAGCGGCTTGCTCACCTGCTGGTGCTGGTGAAGGATGCTGAGGTCGAGCTGCTCAGGCCACCAGTCCTTGTTTCGACGGCCGCGGCCTGCCACGGGCAGGGCCTGTGCGCCGTGCATCACGGGGCACTTGCCGTTGGACTGTGGAGTAACGCCTTCGAGCGGGGCGCCGTGTGGTTTCTCGTGTGACATGTTCACTGGGGTTTTTGGAGGCCTGCGACCGTGAATGACCGCGCGCCGGTTGGTTCGATGGGTTCAGTACTTCGTTGCGACCGTGAAGTTCTTCACAGCGGCCCAAAGCTACCCTGATGTTCATCATCGACAATTTCAATAGTTTCGATGCCTGTATAGACATCGCCTATGACACTCCAACAGCTCCAGTACATAGTTGCGGTGGCCGACACCGGCCAGTTCAGCAAGGCGGCGCGCCAATGCCATGTTACGCAGCCCACGCTAACCATGATGGTGCGCAAGTTGGAGGAAGAATTAGGCATCACCATTTTCCAACGGGGCGTGCAACCCGCACGGGCCACGGCGGAAGGCACGGGCCTGATCGAACAAGCGCGGGTGGTACTGCGCGAGGCCGCTCAGTTCAAGGACCTGGTGAAGGAACTGCGGACCGGCACTTCGGGGACCTACCGCATCGGCATCATCCCCACGCTTGCACCTTACCTCTTGCCCTTATTCCTCACACGCTTTGCGGACGAGCACCCCGGCGCCACGCTCGCCATCGATGAGCGCAAGACCAGCCGCATCCTCAAGGCCCTGCGCAACGGCCAGCTTGATATCGGCATCCTTGCAGGGCCCGTCGATCACGACGACCTCATTTCCATACCGCTCTTCCACGAACCTTTCCTGGCCTATCTCCCCGCCGGTCATGCGCTGCTGAAGAAGAAACGCATTGCGGCCAAGGACCTGCGCAAGGCGTCGCTCTGGGTGCTCAGCGAAGGCCATTGCCTGCGCGACCAGGTGCTCAGTGTGTGCGCACGCCCTAGCGCTGGCGGGCACGACAACATCCACTACAGTACCGGCAGTATCGAAACCCTGAAACGCATGGTGCGCAGCGGCAGCGGGATCACCTTGGTGCCCGAACTGTCGGTGAACGAGGATGAACGGAACGTACGCCGGTTCGAAGCGCCCGAGCCCGTGCGCGAAGTGGTGTTGGTGGTGCGCAAGCCTTTCGTGCGACGCAAAGCACTGGATGCACTGGCCCGAGCGATCTCGACCTCCGTGCCCAAACGGTTCAATGGGGTGGAGCGAACGGTGGTGGCCGTTGACGTTTGACCGAACGTGCGCTGCATCGGCACCCGCAACGTGCCAGACCCGGCCGCTCGTTCCATACGCACGAGCTCTCCCATGGTGGGTCCGGCACGCTCCGCCGTTCCTCGTTGCAGTGGATGATGCGCCGATACCGTCCCCTAACTTCACCTCACCACCGAACGATCAATCTCAGCGGCACATGACATCCGGCCATTTTCCTTTGCGTGTCCCCCTTGCATGCCTCACCGTGCTGCTGCTTCAGGCGGCCGTCGCACAACCGGGTGTTTCGCAGTATACCATTCCAGTGGTCTTCCACGTGCTGCACCAGAACGGCACCGAGAACATCAGCGACGCCCAGATCGCCGATGCCATGGCCATCCTGAACGCCCATTTCGATGCACCGACCGAAACCGTGGAGCCGCCGTTCGATGCCATCGCGGCCGATATGGATATCGCCTTCGTACTGGCCACTACGGCGCCGGATGGGTCGCCAACGAGCGGTGTCGAGCGCATTGAGACCCCGTTGACCATCGACGCTGGGGCGCCTTCCACGTATTTGAACGCATGGCCCCGCAACCGCTACCTCAACATCTGGATCGTTCACTCGCTGGCCACACCCGGCATTTCTTACATCAGCTACCTGCCCGAACAAGCGGATACCGGACCCTGTACGGATGGCGTGATGATCTACCACAGCTATGTGGGCGCCATCGGCACATCAAGCGTGGGGCGCAAGCGCACGCTCACCCAAGCGATCGGTCGCTTCCTCAACTTGAAACGCGTGCATGAAGACCCGATCGATGGTGGGCCCTGTGCGGATGATGACGTGGAGGATACCCCGCCTGCGTTGCCCAACCTGCTTTGCAATGGCGCCTCGAACCCCTGTGCCAGCATCGTCGCGAACGAGCACAACTTCATGTCCTCGCCTTACTGTTCCAACATGTTCACCCTGGGTCAACGCGAGCGTGTACATGCCTGTTTGAACACCACCATCGCCCAACGCAACGAACTCGTTTCGGGCATGGCGACCTCTTCACCCGATTGTTCCACCACCGCCGTTCCAAGCCTTTCCCGCATTCCCCCGGCCCTGCGGCTATTCCCCATGCCCGCCAGCGAGATGCTCACCGTTGATCTGGGCAGCGTGGATGCGGCACCACGCACGTTCCACGTGCTCACTTCACAAGGCACGCTGGTCATGGAAGGCAGCCTCACCGGGGCTACCTGTACCATTGCCGTGGAAGCGCTTCCCCCCGGACACTACGTCCTGCGCTGCGCGGATGCTGCCGGCTTGCCGCACTTGGGCAGGTTCAGTGTGGTGCGGTAAGGCATCCAGCGAAAGCCAGCAACCTTTCACGTGATCCGGCGAGCGATCAGCGGCTTACGCTGTACAAAGCCCATTCCCCATGGGTATTCAGGCGGTAGAGCAAATGACGGTCGTCCGAACCGTCCGGCAGATGCCTGAAGTCTTGCGCGAACCGGACCACGTAGAACTCCACTTCGGAAGAGGTCCACGCACTTACGAGGTTGAGGTAGGTGAACCGCGCGCGATGCTTCTCGCGCTCGCCGAACCCGGGATCCACCACCTGCACGTGCCTCCCCGCAATGACCTCCGAAAGCCCGATGTTCGGAAACTCTGCATGCCGGCCGATGTAAACGGTGTCGTGCAGCGGTACAGCGCTGGTGTCCATCGCGCGGATGTAGTCCGCAATGGCCATGCGGTAAGCCGCAAGGGTGTCCAGCACAGATATCCGCGCCGATACGTCCAGGGACTTGTCCGTGGGTCCGGGTGTGGACGCGTTCTGGCACGCCAGAAGGGCCAGGCAAAGGAAGAGGGCGCTCACGCTGCGCATCGGTCATCAAACCTAGTGTGTCACCACGGATCATCATAGCAGTGCCGAGGGCCTGGGCCCGACAACGGGCTGCGCGCACTACACAACCGGCCCCGAGCGCACCACCGGACGGGCCCTGATCAGCGCACCTAGCAGCATCAGCAACGCACCAGCGCCGCTCAGCAACAGTTGCAGGAACGCGATGTCCGAATTGGTTCCAGGCTGCATACCAAGCTCGATGCCGGTGATCAGCAGACCGGCCCCGAACACCAGGACCACCATCCGCTGCCAGGGTCTCCGCTTGAAGAGGTAGAGCACGGTGATCACCAGTCCGGCGATGACCACACCAACGGCCAGCAACCCGAACAGCACCGCCGCGGCGATCGCGTTCTCCGTGCCTTGGGCGGCAACTGGCAAAGCGGCCAAAGCGACCATGACCGATAGCCACGAACGGAGCGGGTTTAATGTGCACATGGGGGCAGGTCAGCCTTTAGGCGGAGGTGATCCAGTCATGGGGTCTTGCGGAGATCCTACTTCGGCAACGCTAGGACATGATCCAAGGCCGCATCCGCCTTCACTTCGATATCGGGCTTCACCCCCACCTGATCCAACCGCTGTAGTTCCGCGTTGTAGTAATCGGCGATGGGTAGGAACAGGTGATACTTGCCTTGTACCTGGAACAGGGTCGCGCTCAGCATGGCACCCGCTGTGGTCTCACCAACAATGGTCGCCCGACCCGAACGCTTCAATGCATCCACGATGGGCTCACACGTGCTGGCGGTCTTGTTGCTGGTGAGGATGTACACCTTGCCCTTGAACGCATCGGCTCGTGGGTACAGCACCAAGTGCCTTCCTTCCGATGTCTTCAGCGCCTCGATGAATGCTTCGGTGGTGCGTTCCTGAGCAATGGGCAGGTTCGCGAATGCGGAAGGCTCCGGTGGCCTGTTCGCTTTGCTGGCCCACATGTTCGTCACGAAATAGCCTGCGTCCACCGTGTCCGTGGCGATGCATTCACCGAAGGGCAGAGCGCTATCCAGCCCACCACCGCCATTGTTCCGCAGATCCACGATGAGCGTGCTGTAACCACCGTTCAACAAGGTGTCGCAGATGCCTTGCATCTCCTGCGCCGAACCACCGAAGCCTTGCACGTCCATATACAACGTGGTCGGATCAATGGGCTTAAGGAACACGTAGCGTTCGCTCACATCGGCGGCAAGCGAAGGCATCTCTTCCATCAACAACAGGTTCAAATGGCTGAATGGAAGCTCTTGCGAAAGCACGCTGAAACCGAAGAAGAACTCCACATCATCCTGCACGCGCTTCGCGACCGTCGTGAACTTCTTATCGAACGTGCGCCAATCCTTGGTCCTGAGCAGGGCTTGATCGTAGATGTTCTGCTCGATCGTGGACCGCATCTGCACGTAGAGCGCAGCATGGTCCGTCTTCTGGAACAGCCCTGATCGCCCCATGGTGATCGAACCGGTGCGTACCCCATTCTTGAACAGCCCGCCGCTGATCACACCGGACCGCATCACGCCCTTGATGTTCGATGTGCCGAGCATGGGCAGCGTAAAGGTGGCGAACACGCTATCCGTTCCATTCGCATGTTGGACCGTGCCATCGGAGATGGTCAGCAGCCTGCCCTTCTTCGGCAGCTTTTTCATCATCCGCGCCAACTTGCTCTTCGCGAAGCCGAAGACCCTGCGATCCGCGTTCTTGGGTGACTTGCCGGTGAAGTGCACGGCATCGGACCAGTCAATATCCAGGTACGTGTCCACCGGCCCGAACTCGGTGCCGAACATGAGCTGACACTGCCAGCGTTCGTTCGCTGGTACCTCGCTCTGCGCGCGTGCGAACATTGGGATAAGGAAGAGGATCGAAGCAAGGAACCGGAGCATGCGCCTGGAGGTCCGTTGTCGGACCGTGTGCCAAAGTAGAGGACAACGTGCGACGACTCAGAGTTTCTCCAACATATTCGGAAGACTATGAGCAGCCAGGTCCGCTCCAAAGCTGCGCACAGTCGCGGCAGAAGTTCGGGTGACAACCTGCGGTGGAACCGGATAGGCCATCACCCCGTCCCGTTCACATTTCACCGGACCTCCTCCAACAACGAACTCCCGCTCGACCCATCCCCACTGGTCCATCGCCACTCCTCGTGCAGGCGGATGCGTCCATCAGGAAGCACTTCCGGCGTTGAGCGGCACACGCCCGTCATCAGCTCGCCGCGGTCGTTCACCTGGTGATAGCGCATGTCCAGGCGACCTTCGTCATCCACCAGGGCGATCAGCTGCCCGCTGACGATGCGACCGCCGGCGTAGCTGCACGTTACGATGCGACCGGTCTGCCTGTAGTGGAAGATCACCTCCGGCGAGACCTCCCCGTTGGCGCTGTTGCTCACGGGCACGAAACGGCGGTCGTGGTAGTTGATCATGGGGCGAAGGTCGGGCGTGGATGGCCTGTGGAGGACCAAGTAGACCCGGCGGAGGTCGGGGGACACCCTGCGGTGGTCCAGGTATCCTAGTACCAACGCACCCAGGGATCGAAACCTGGTGTAGGTGGATCAACGGGCGTAGGATCATCGGGCGCGGTATCCTCGGGTGCGGGATCATCGGGCGTCCGGATCAGTTGCTTCTTGAATGCCCAGTGCCTCAGTTGTGCGGTGGTCCGCACGTTGAAGTTCCTTCCCAAATGGGCGAAGTAGGCCTCAACCGTGCGCTCCTGCAATCCCAAGGCATCCCTGATCTCTTCATCCGTCAGCTCCGGATGTTGGCACACGTACTCAATGAAAACCCATTCGCGTGGTGTGATCCGGGTCAGGATGTGTTCCCGCGTATTCAACTCGGGGTCCTCAGTGGCCCCGAACAGCGCATTGTACACCTTGGGTTCAAGGTTGAACCGCGCCATTACAAGAGAGGATGGCGCGCTACCACAGCCGAGACAGATGGAACGTTCCGGTTCGTCAGCCATACTCCTCATCCGTTAGGCCCGGAAAAGGCGCATTGAACAAGACCAAATTGCATCAACGACACATGCCTTCGGGCCAGCAGGGACATGGTTTACGAACCGGACCGAGTTGATCAACAACGTCCGTTGAACCACGCCGACCGGCTCGCCCGCTTGAACGGAACGCAGACGGCCCTCGAGGGCCACGCGTTCTACCTCGCCTTCACCGCATTCCAGGGCTGCTACCTCGGCCACATCCACCACGAGGAGGAGGTGACGGAGGAACTGCTCTTGAAGCACTTCACCGAAGTCGAGCTCGTTGCCAACAGCGAACGCATCGTGCAGCAGGTGGAGTTCCCCGTGCTGCTCGCCTCCCTCAAGCACATCGTCCCGGCACAGTCACGGGCGGAGAACCGCGCGCTATTCGCACAACTGAAGAACGCGCCGCCAGAGGCGTGGAACGCGGTGATGGATGCTGTGCGGCCGGTGATGGAGGCTGATGAGTTGGAGGCGGCGGTGGGCTGAGGGCTGGCCTTGACCCGGCCTGAAATGACTCTCCGCCAAATGCGCGACAGATCCGACGGAGGTTTGGGAGGACACCCTGCGATAGTATAGACCTTGGTCTAATGGGCAACTCGTCTAAGAGAATCTCAGCCTAGGTTGATTGCAATGCACGCACTTCTCCTCTACAGGAGACAGCAATCTCATCACGCGTTGTTGTGGTTCAAGCGCTAGCAATTCATTGTCCTTCAGCAGCTCAGAGAGCACAGCAAGCGCGACGTCACACGCCTCATCACGCACGCCTTCGCGTGCCTCCGGTGTCAAGAGTTCGGAGTGCGATTTCTCATCCGAAGATCCGTGGACGAGCTCGCTGCGCAACCCATACAATTCACTCAATCGTTTGCGAGTGATCAACTTGTCGGTTCGCTGAAGCATGGCCTCCGTGGAACGAACAACCGAATTCGTCGTAGAGACCCTGGTACTGAACATGCTCTCCCAAGCAATGAAGAAATCCAAGAGCGCATCTATCGGGCTGCTACGCTCATAGAGCGCTGCTCGAATTCGCTGTAGCGGAATCCGCACTCTGTCAACATCCACCACACGCAATAGATTGAACCACCCTGCGACTGATTCCATCTGCGCTTCATCCAGACACGTAATCCCGCCGCGGACATGGTCGCGTATACTCGGAAGGTGTCGATACAACGGCACATAGATGTCCGTGAACGTCTTTCCGACGGGTGCTCTATTGTGTTGCCCACCCAGGACAACGGACATCACAAGATCATCGGCCAGCTTCTCAAAATGAGCCCAAGATGTCGTCCAACTCTGAACGTTTCCATCAATAGAAACCCTGTTAGCTGGTCGAGAATGTTCCAACACGCAGCCCAACAGAATACCACTGCGCTCCTCAGTAGTTCCGGTCGACATGGTGCCTTGCGTCATGGGGTTGGCCAGGTCATCAATATTTCTCAGCGTAGTATCGTCCCCTAGGTGATGAACCGCGCTGGAGTCAAGCCGTATTCCGTAGATGCCTCTGAAATAGTGCGCTTTGACACTGGTTCCCGCAGCGATGGCGCGGAGCACTGCTAATCCGGACTCAACTTCCTTCAAGAAATCGGACAGGGCGTAACTCCCACGATAGCAGCATGCCGCGAACGCTCCATGAAGAAAGTCCCCACAGAAGTTCAAGGGTGAAGAGCTAACACGCAGCGAGTTGTCAAGGGCATACTCCACCCTCATCGTAACGACCTCTCCTTCCCCTCTGAGAAGAGTCTTCAAATCGGAATCATCGCGCAGTAACGCGGCAACCTCATTCGCTTCCGCAAGTGAGGATGGTACCGTCGAGAACCCGGACCGTCCCCACGTTGCCATCCCGCGTTCATCCTCCTTGAGAAGTAGAACAGCATAATACTCAACAGCTCTGCTGAGCAAGTACTTCAGAACGGGATCGCTCGTTGGAGTAGGGCTGGGCTGTAGGCCACCAAGTTGCTGTCGGATGCGATTGAACTGCGCAATCAGATTGGGATAGTTCAAGAGTGCCGACCCGGGTGTGGCAGCGTAGGACATCGCCAAGAGGTTGACAAGTTGACCACCAGCAACAAGCTGCTGCTCGGTGAACCCGTATTCCTCCATGTAGTTGCGCCTGACCAGTTCGCCTTGATAGTTCAAGACATACTCAAGAAAGCGCGTACCTACTGCATGCTCAAGGTTGTGGAACTGATTGACGTTCATCGCCAAGTCAATCGCTGGCAAGGTTCCTACCTGCTCAAGTACATACTCCGCTCCCCGTACACCTGCCTGAAGAACGGATCCCGCAGATCCTTGATGAAGTAGATCGCTTCACCCGTGCTCTTCATCTCAGGCCCGAGGCTCTTGTCCACGTTGGGGAACTTGTCGAAGCT
>CAZQFG010000121.1:0-7057 GCA_964592515.1 uncultured Chryseobacterium sp.
TGCTCCGGGCCAAGTGTGGTCACCCGTATGGCCTGCACAAGTTCGTCCGTGGTGCGCTCCAATGCGGGTATATCGTAGCGCTCTTCAATGTAGCCCCGCACCGCATCGGTCACTTGTGACTGGTGGGCTTTGTGATCGCCGGCCTGCCATAGTTGTTCGCTTTCGATGCGGTCCAGCAGCTCCAGGAAGCGCTCGTGAACGGGGCGTTGTGCAACCGGCGAAGGTGTACTGGCCTTTGGCTTGCGCCGCTTGCGGAAGTAGATGATGGCCGAAATGATCAGGCCGAGAAGTGCCACTCCTGCGGCGATCCATGTCCAATGCTGTTGGAGCCAATGACCCAGGTCGAGGGGTGGTTCATACAGCGGTGAGATGTCGCGCGGTCTTCCGCCTTCGTCCACGTTAATGCCGCGCACTTCGAAGAGCAGGGGAGCGGTCTCCAGGTTCCGTCCATCCACATTGAAGGTGAATGGTGGAACCGCCCAGTACCCTGTGTCGAAAGAGGTGATCTCCACACGCTGGGTGATCCGGGCTATTGTACCGTTCTCACTGCGCAGAGTGTCCAACGCACCTCTGCGGATGACCTCCAAATGCGGTGCGAGCGTGTCGCTCAGCGTAGGCCATGTCACAGTGGTGGTTGCTCGGGAAAGGTCGATGCCCAGGGTGATGTTCGCCCGTTCGCCGATGCGCAACACCAACGTGTCCACCGAAACGAAGGCGTTCTGCCCTTGTGCTGCAAGGGTCATGATGAAGGCTATGGCCGCAACAGCTCTCATCGCATCGATTCGCGCCGCTTGAACAGGTTCATCAGGGGGCGTACGTAGCCCTCGCGGGTGGAGATGGTGGCGTGGTCAACGCCGGACCTCCGGAGGATATCACGCGTACGTTGCTGGTGTTTCAGAGCTGCGGCGCGATAGGCATTGCGTATGGCACGACTGCCCGTGTTCACCCATCGCGTGGCACCGGTCTCCGGATCAGTGAATTGCACCAGGCCCATGTTCGGTAGTTCCGCTTCACGTGCGTCGTGTGTGCGCAACACCACCAGGTCGTGCTTGCGGTTGGCGATCTTCAGGGCATCAGCGTAGCCGTCGTCCATCATGTCACTGATCAGGAAGGCGATACTGCGCTTCTTGATCACGAGGTTGAGGTAGCGAAGGGCCTCGGTGATATTGGTGCCCCGATGCTCGGGTCTGAACTCAATGAGCTCACGGATGAGACGGAGGATATGGCTGCGGCCTTTCTTCGGAGGAATGAACTTCTCCACGCGATCGCTGAACAGGATCAGGCCCACCTTGTCGTTGTTGCGAATGGCACTGAAGGCGATCGTGGCACAGGCCTCGGTAATGAGTTCGCGTTTCAGTTGCTCCGATGTGCCGAAATCCTCCGATGCGCTCACATCGGCCACCAGCATCACGGACAGCTCGCGTTCCTCCTCGAACACCTTCACGAACGGGTGTCCGAAGCGGGCCGTTACGTTCCAATCGATCGTGCGCACTTCGTCGCCGGAACTGTATTCGCGCACTTCACTGAAGGTCATTCCGCGCCCTTTGAACGCGCTGTGGTACTCCCCGCTGAAGATGTGCTCGCTCAAGCCGCGTGTCTTCAGCTCGATGAGCCGCACCTTCTTCAGGAGCTCCTTGGTATGTTGGGCGCTATTCATTGACGCGTTTGCTCGTTGGCGCTCGTGGTCATCCGCTACCGTGCCGTGGGCACTGGATAGCCTGGCCACTGAGGCGTACGATCAAGGGACCTCCACCGTGTTCAGCACCCGGTCGATGATCTCGTTCACCGTGATGTTCTCCGCTTCCGCTTCGTAGGTGAGGCCGATGCGGTGCCGCAGTACATCCGGGCAAACGGCACGTACATCCTCGGGGATCACGTAGCCACGGCGTTTGGTGAAAGCGAGCGCCTTGGCAGCAAGTGCCATATTGATGCTGGCGCGCGGACTTCCACCGAATCCGATCATGGAGGTGAGGTCGGCCAGCTTGTATTGATCGGGCTTGCGGGTCGCGTAAACAATGTCCACGATGTACTGCTCGATCTTCTCGTCCATGTACACCTCGCGGACCAGCTTGCGCGCGGCGAGGATCTCCTCAGGGCGCAACACCTTCTGTGGTTGGGGCTGCCCGTCGGGGCGTACGTTCATGCGTATGATGAGCTTCTCTTCCTCTTTGCGCGGATAGTCCAGCACCACCTTCAACATGAAACGGTCGGTCTGTGCTTCGGGCAGGGGATAGGTGCCCTCCTGTTCAATGGGGTTCATGGTGGCCAGCACCAGGAAAGGCTCCGGCAGCTTGAAGGTCTGTGCACCAATGGTGACCTGCCGTTCCTGCATGGCCTCCAGCAGTGCGCTTTGCACTTTCGCGGGTGCGCGGTTGATCTCGTCGGCCAGCACGAAGTTGCTGAAGATCGGACCTTTCTTCACGCTGAATTCCTCGTTGCGCTGGCTGTAGATCAGTGTGCCGATCAAGTCGGCGGGCAATAGGTCGGGAGTGAATTGGATACGGCTGAAATCCACGTCAACCGTGCGTGCCAGCGCTTTGATCGCCATGGTCTTGGCCAGGCCGGGCACACCTTCCAAAAGGATATGGCCGTCAGCGAGCAAGGCCACCAACAGCTTCTGCACCATGTCCTTTTGCCCCACGATGGTCTTCGACATCTCCTGGTCGATCAGGTCCACAAAGGCACTGGCCTGTTGTATCCGTTCGTTCAGTAGACGAATGCTCTCGGGGGTAACGGCCTGTTGGGCTGTCGTCGCGTTGTTCTCCATGGTTCGTTCCGTCGCTCGGCCCTAGGCCGAAAGGTGAGCGCAAAGGTGCCTTGTGCCTGTTGCTACTGGCTGTAAAGTGCCGTTAAAGAGTGTTAACCGTTCATCCCCTCAAAGCACCCGCCCGGGGCTGCTACCTTTCGGACCATGTCACACACCGATCAACCACTCACACTGGCCGAGGCCACGGCCCATGTTCGCGCTTTTCACGATGCTTTCGGGATACCCAATGCGGAGGCGCCTGCCGGTGCCATCGGCGATCGCGATGCGCTGTTGCGCTACAAGCTGATCCGCGAGGAGAACGAGGAATACCTTGAAGCGGCCTTGCGTGGTGATCTGGTGGAGGTGGCCGATGCCTTGGGCGACATTCTCTACATCCTGTGCGGAACCCTGCTGAAGCATGGCCTGGAGCACAAGATCGATGAGGTGTTCCGCGAGATCCAGCGCAGTAACATGAGCAAGCTCGGCGCTGATGGCAGGCCCATTTACCGCGAGGATGGCAAGGTGATGAAGGGCCCCGCCTATTTCAAGCCCGATATCGAGGCCATTCTGGCCAAGTGATGGCGCTCGACCCACCTTGCCGATCTTGTAGCCCCTCCACGAACCCGCTCGTTCCTGATGCATCTTCCCACGTTACTGAACAAGGCACGCTCTTCCTGGCTGCAACGGGGTCTGTTGAACACGGTCCTGCCGTTCATGATCCCCTTTAATCGGCCGCATGGGTTCCGGGTGGTACCGCTACGCGAAGGGGGCATTCGTGTGGAGATCCCCTATTGGCGGATCAACCGCAATCACATCAAGGGCATCCATGCCTGCGCACTGGCCACGGCGGCAGAGATGTGCAGTGGACTGTCCGTGCTTGAACAGCTCGATCCGAGGAAGTACCGCTTGATCATGCGTGAGCTGCGGATGCAGTATCACTACCAGGCCAAGCAGAAAAGCTGGGCCACCTGTGTGCCGTCGGCACAGGACATCGAACGATCGGTTGTGGAACCCCTGCAGGACCGCGAGTCTGTGGATTACGCCAGCACGGTTGAATTACACGACAAGGCCGGTAATCACCTGGCCACAGGTACCATTACCTGGCAGGTGAAAGCTTGGGACAAGGTGCGAACGAAGCGTTGAATGTCATTTTCGCAATGCCCGCTTCAGTGTGCTGATCATCAGCATGGCCAGCACCGCACCGCTGAACGCAAGGCCCATGTCCTTCTGGGCGTCCCAAACATCGCCCTGTGAGCCTAGGTAGGCGTGACCTTGGGCTGGAAAGAAGATGTCGGCCACGGCCCATTCGATCAGTTCGTAGGCTGCACTAAAGCTCATGGTGATCTCCACAGGTAGAACCCAGCACACCCAATTCGGCCACTTGAAATGGTTGTGGAAATAGTCGCGCATGGGGTAGGCCAGCAGGAAGCCGAAGCTGAAGTGCACGATGCGGTCGTAGTGGTTGCGCTCGGTGTGGAACAGGTCCTGTAGCCAATAGCCGAGCGGGTTCTCTGCATAGGTGTACATGGCGCCGTACACGTGCAGCAGGATGTACACGAACATCAAGCTGTAGCTCAGGTCGCTGAACTTGAACCGTTGGTGCGTCCATACCAACCCGCCGATGAAGAGCATGGTGAGCGCATTCTCCGTGAACCAGTTGGCCCGGTCGGTGGTGCCAACGAAGGTCCATGCCCAGAAAAGCAGGAATGTCCCGGCGTAGGCTTGAAGCAGCCGGTTCGAGTGGAAGGGAACGCGTTCAGCGGTGGATGCCGTGGTCATCGCCATGTGGCCAAGGTAACCAAGCCACTTGGAGCAGTGAGGCAGGAGAATATCCAGCGTTACTCGCTGCGTTTCCCGCTGGCTTCCTTGGGGAGGAATCGCCAGGCGAAGGTGAGTTGGTAAACGATATTCTGCGTCTGCAAGGTGGCACTGAACGGTGTGAAGCTGGTCTGTGCCCTGAACTCGAAGCTGGTGCGCTTCATATCGGTGCCCATGCCCACCGCACCGCTGAACTGAAAGCGATTGTCGCTGGAGGACAGGTCGTACTTCTGGTCGATCTGCTGGTCGCCGTTGTACCACTGTTGGTAGCGCCCGGAAACGTAGTAACCCAGCGATGGGCCAATGGTGAGGAAGATCCCGCCAGGCCTGGCATCGGTACCGACCTTTACCATCAGCGGCATCTCCAGGTAGTTGTAGCTGCTTTTGCTACGGGTCAGTTGGGCCTGATTGCGCACCACGGCGCCTTTTTTCATCCACAGCAGTTCCGGCATGAAGATGAACTGCGGGTGCATCGCGAACTCCATTCCGTAGCCGAATACCGCACCGGGCAGCAGATCGCTGGTGTTCTGGAACAGACCGCCCACCGATTGGGTGGCGAGGCTCATGCCCAGTCGCGGGCCGTGGATGTTCTGGGCCGTGGCGAGGTTGGGCAGAAGGAGCAGGGCGACGATGTACAGGGAACGCATGGCACGAATATCGGACTTGGGTCCCGAATGACCTTGAGCTCCCTTATGGAGCAGCCGCTTAGTAGCGAGCCTTCAACGCGGCCATCTTAAGCAACGCCACGGCGCAATCAACGCCCTTGTTGCCGTGCTTGCCCCCACTGCGGTCGCGGGCCTGCTGCATGGTGTCGTCGGTAAGCACACCGAAGATCACCGGCTTGCTGTGCTTGAGGCCCACGGCCATGATGCCTTGTGTGGTACCCTGGCAAACGAAATCGAAGTGTGGCGTTTCGCCCCGGACAACGCTGCCCAGACAGATGACACCATCGATGCCGCCACCCTCCAGAATGAACTGCGCGGCACTGGCCAGCTCAAAGCTGCCGGGCACCCATTCCTCCACGATGTCGGTCTCGGCCACGCCATGCCGGAGCAGTGTCTCCCGGGCACCGCGACGCAGGGCCTCGGTGATCTCGTGGTTCCACTCGCTCACCACAAGGGCAAAACGGCGACCAGCGCCACTGGGGACGCTGGTCGGGTCGTAGTTGGAAAGATGATGTTCGGCGGTAGCCATGGGAACGGACTATCCACCCATGGCCTCGGCGTGACCGGCGTACTTACGCGCCTGGCTGGCCTCGCTGCTGGTGGGGAATTCCTTCGCAATGCGGTTGAACGCCTTGGCGGCATCCTTCCACTTGCCGGCCTGCTGGTGCAGGATCCCGGCCTTCATCAAGTACATCGGGGTGGTGAAGTCGTTGTTCGCCATACCTGCAGCCTTCTCGAACAGCTTCACGGCTTCGTCCGTGCGGCCCAGTTCCACCAAGGCATCACCCTGGTTGCCTACGGCCATCACGCGCAGCACATCGTCGCCCAGATCGGCCTGCTTGTACTCGGCGATCGCAGCCTCGTACTCACCCTTCTTCATGTAGATGGTGCCGAGGTAGTAGTGCGCCAGGTTGCCACTGGGCGTGTTGCCGTATTTGTCGGCCACTTCCAGGAAACCGGGCCACTGGTCGTCGCCGTTCATGGCCTTGTCCAGCGAGTCGATCTCGAAGTAGTATTCGGCCTTCCACACCAGCTCGCTGGCCTCTGCAGCGCGGGGCTTGGCATAGCCGTACTGGTATGCCAGTGCGGCGGCCACCACACCCACCAGGGCCAAGGCGCCGATGGTCAGGTTCTTCTTGTTCTTCTCGAGGAACAGCTCGGTACGGGTGTACACTTCACCCAGGTCAAGGTCCTGGCCCTGAGTGTTTTCGGTGGTATGCTTCTGGCTCATGGTCGCGCAAGCGAGGCGCAAAAATAGGGTTTTAAGGGACTTGGCGAAGGCCCACCTTCACGCACCTAACTTCGCACGCGTTCCCATGTCGTTCCACCTCACCAAACTGCACCTTCTGCACTTCCGCAATCACCGGGAGGCCGAAGTGGTGTTGGGCCCCGAGGTGAACTGCTTTGTGGGGCCCAATGGCGTGGGCAAGACCAACCTGCTCGATGCCGTTCACTACCTCGCTCTGGCGAAGAGCTATTTCGAGGCCGTGGACATGCACAACATTCTCGATGGCGAGGAGTATTTCATGGTGCAGGGTGCCATGCACACCGAACAGGGCGAGGATGGCCTGCTTTGCACGGTCCGAAGGGGGCAGCGCAAGTTGCTCAGCCGCAATCGCAAGGAGTACGACCGCCTGTCGGACCACGTAGGTCGTTATCCCGTTGTGATGATCACGCCCTACGACGGCCAGCTCATCCTGGACGGATCGGAGGTGCGCCGTCGTTTTCTGGACGGGTTGATCGCGCAGTTCGACAAAGGCTACCTCGATGACCTGATCCGCTACAACAGGGCACTGGCCCAGCGGAACATCCTGCTGAAGCGCTTCGC
>CAZQFG010000121.1:7157-8749 GCA_964592515.1 uncultured Chryseobacterium sp.
CAAGGCCAGCAGAAGACCTACCTCATCGCCCTGAAACTGGCCCAGTTCGATCTGACCCAGGCGCGGAGCGGGGTGCGGCCGATCCTGTTGTTGGACGACATTTTCGATAAGATCGACCCCCAGCGCATGCGCCACCTATTGCAATTGCTCAGCGGACAGCGGTTCGGCCAAGTGCTGATCACCGATACCGACGCTGCCCGCCTGCACACCGCGCTTGACGGCCTGCAGCTGGACGTGCGTTTTTTCCACCTCCGTTACGGAAGCCCCATTACCGTTGAAGAAGTCCAACCAGCAAACGCTTAAGCAGGCCCTCGACCACCTGGTGGATGCCTTTGGCATGCGTGAGAAGATGGACGAGCTGGACATCACCACCCAATGGGACAAAGTGGTGGGTCCCATGGTGGCCCGCCATACGGTGGCCGTCCGTCTCAACAAGGGACGACTGATCGTGAAAGTGGATTCCGCGCCGCTCCGTCAGGAGCTCACGTACATGCGTGAGGCCCTGAAGGAGGTGCTGAACCACAGGGCGGGAAGGCCCGTGGTAACGGAGATCGTGCTGGACTGATCGGCCCGTTCGGCGAACAGTCCAGCACGAGGGTGATCTCTTAAGCTCAGAAACGCTCGCGGCCGCTGAAGAAGAAGTTGCCTTCGATCTCCGCGTTCTCGTTGCTATCGCTACCGTGGCAGGCGTTCTTGGCCTTGCTCTCGGCGAAGCGCTTTCGGATGGTGCCTTCCTCGGCCTGTGCAGGGTCCGTGGCTCCGATCAGCTTGCGGAAGTCCTCAACGGCGTTGTCCTTCTCCAGGATCGCGGCGAAAATGGGACCGCTGGCCATGTAGTCCACCAGCTCGCCGTAGAAGGGGCGCTCCTTGTGCACCTCATAGAAAGTGCCGGCCTCCTGGGCCGAAAGACGGGTGTATTTCAGCGCGATAACGCGGAAACCGTTGCTGGTGATCATGTCGATGATCTTACCGGCGTGCCCGGCGGCCACTGCCTCGGGCTTGATCATCGTGAAGGTCCTGTTGGTTGCCATTGTGGTTGTTGAAAAAGCGGCGCAAAAGTAATGGGTCACTGGCAAGCGGGAGCGGGTGACACGATATTCCTTCGTACTGCCGCAGCAAAATGGACCTCGCTAGCGGTAAACCTTCAATCCTTGAACATGAACCGGACCTTACGCAACGCGCCTGTGTTGCTTGCCCTCACGCTCGCCGCCTGTGGTGGTGGCGATGCCGGCACCGAACCAGCCAATACGCTCGTCATCGGCGGCGAGGATGCGGGTGCCTCTGCCACCAACCTCTATCAGATGCCCACGCCCAACGAACTGTTCGGCTTGGTGCGCGAACTGGCTGGTGATGGGCACAAGCAGCTCCTCAGCCCTGCCTCCAACGCCGACAAGTACGTGAGCCGCAGCAGGCGTGCCATCAATTTCGGGGTGTACGCCACCGATCTGGTGTATGCCAGCAGCTTCAAGCTGAATGTTGAAGTGGCCCGCTATTACCTCACCACCAAGAAGTTGGCAGAAGGTATCGGTGTCTCATCCGCGTTCACCGATGCGGATTTCGTTCGCTTGGAATCGAACCTTACCCGGGGTGAT
>CAZQFG010000122.1:0-8739 GCA_964592515.1 uncultured Chryseobacterium sp.
ACCACCTAGCGGTAACGCACCGCAATCACCTGGGCGTGGTGCAACAGGCCCCCGGTTACCTGGAGGTGACCGCCATTGACCTCACCTCCCCCGCAACGGCCACTGCGGATCCGGACGACCGTGTGCAGGTGGCCGGTGTCATGCTCTTGCGGCAAGGCGATGCCAGCTTTGGCGGCGGCGTTAAATACACCGGCGAGAACAACGACCGCGACCTGGTGCTGCAACGCATCGGCGGCACGATACCCACCAACGCGGCCTATGGCTACCATGGCGAGGACATCAACATGGACGGTGCGGTGAAATACACCGGCGAGCAGAACGACCGGGACCGGATCCTACAGGCCATTGGCGGCGTGGTACCCACCAACACACGCGCCGACCCCTTCGGCCGCCCGGCCATCGGAGGCCTGTGAAACCGACCTGCTGTTGGCCTCGTAGAACGGGGCATGTTCAAGATCGGGACCGCCCTGCTCTTCACCTCGTTGTTCGCCACTGCGCTGGCCCAACAGATGAACCCCGACCCCACCTTCGGGAACAATGGGCTTGTGCTGGTGCCCTTCTATGGGACCACGCCCGACTGCTACATCTCCGTGGTGCGCCCGCAACCCGATGGACGCGTGGTGGCCGTGATGCTGCGCACCGACCAAACGCCACGGCCACTGGTACTGCGCCGGTACCTGGAGAACGGCAGCATCGACCCCACCTTCGGCCTGAACGGGGAAACCTCGCTGGTGGTGACCACACCGGGCCAGGTGCCCCTGCTGGAGACCGCGCGCATCCGACCCGACGGAAGGATCCTTGTGCTCTTGCGCGATGGCGGTCGCAACCTGCTGGTCCAATTCACCGCGAACGGCGAACTCGACCCTACGTTCGGCCAAGGGGGCATTAAGCTCCACGCCAGCGCACAGACCTTCGATACCTACAACCTGTACATCGACGAGCAAGGCCGCGCACTGGTGGTGGGCGCGCACGGACCCTATGCGTCCATTACGCGCTACCTGCCCACGGGTGATCCGGACATGAGCTGGGGCACCAACGGCATTGCATCGCCCATGGCGCCCATTTTCAGCAGTGCGGCGATGGACCTGGCACCAACGCCCGAAGGCGGGTACGTGGTGGTGGGCACACAGACCGGCACCGTGGTAACAGCCTCGTGGATCGCGAAACTGGACCCTTGGGGGCAGCCCGTGAGCACCTTCGGCACCGATGGGTATGCCCTAATGGACCTGTTGCCCGCAAGCCTGGGGCCCAAGCGCGAGCAACTGCGGCGCGTAGTGCTACGCGCGGACGGAGGCATTGTGGCGGTGGGCAACATCAGCAGCCTTTCCGTGAACCTGAACGTCATTCTGTTCGCCTTGACCGCGAACGGCCAATACGATACGACCTTCGGGAACGGGGGCAACCACCAGATCATCCTGCCCAATGGGCTTAACGTGCCCACACCGGAGATCTTCCTGCGCAACGATGGACGTGTGCTCGTGGCAGGCGTACAGACAGGACCCTCACTGAGCGACAACCGCCTGGTGTTCCATGAATTCCTGCAGGACGGAACGCCCAACAGCGGGTTCGGCGCAGGAGGCACGCTCTCCTACGTGCGCCCGACCATGGCGATCAACAGCTCTGGCGGGCTCAATTTCCTGCCCAACGGAACGCTCCTTGCCAACGTGGACCTCACGCACCTGGGCCAATACAAACTGGGCATTCTGCGTCTGGAGCAAGCGGACATTACCACCGGCATCACCACCGAAGAAGGCAGCACTGCACAACGGTTCGGCGCCTACCCGAACCCCACCAGCGGCACCATCACCCTGCAAGCGGAACAGCTGCACGGACCCGCGTACGTGCGGTTGCTCGATGCGCTGGGACGTGAACTGCAGCACTGGGACCTGAGCGCGCTGAACCTGGCCCAAGGGCAGCCCGTGCAACTGCGCACCGACCTCCCCGATGGCGTTTACACCATACGGGTAGGGCTTGGTGCCGATAGCCCTACGGCACGCGTGGTGCTGCAACGCTGAGCCAACGTAGCTGAAAGTGCCTTTCCGGAAGAAGGTCGCCATTGGGTCGTAGCGTACGCGGCGTTGGCCGGCCGTAGGCGCTTGCTGAGCGCAGGCCCATGCCTTCGCCAAGGCTACAGCACAGACTGCGCCTACGCTCCCCACGAAACAGGAACTCAGTTGCCTGTGGCTGACGTTCACTGCGCGAGGCTGCCGGGAATAGTGAGGCTGGCAGGCATCTGGAGGGCTAACAGATACCCATGGCAATGGGGCAACGGATGAAGAGGCATGTGGGAATTGCGGATCGCGGATCCGCGGGAGCGGCGATCGACCAACGCTATCTTCGTTCTACGTCGCGCAACTACACGAACTGCTGAATGGGATCCGCTGCTCCACCATGGAACATGGCGAAGTGATGAAACAGCATAGGAACCACGGATCGCAGACCCGCGGGAACGGGAGAGCCGGCGGAGGTTGGGGTTTTTCGGTGGTTATTGTCTGGGTAATCTTGTTGATTGCTGCAGCATTCACATTCATCGAGGTAGCAGCTTACGAGGAAGGGATGAGTGCAGGACCATTCACCGAAGTTGCAATCATCGTTTTCGATGTCTTGTCCTTCCCACTCCGCTGGATTCTTCCAGTGCCCAATTCGTATGGAATTCCATACCTGTTTGTTCGCTTTACTGTTGATTGTTTGCTGTACGCCTATCTTATCGTTATTCTTTTCCGGTTCGTTGGCCGATTCGTTTCTCGCCGGGCCACTCCCACGAGAATGCCGGAATGAACCCTTCGAAATTTCGAAGTGGTGATTTTGAGGGATGGCTAGACCAAGAGACAAGTGCATGAATAGGTGCCTTGCTAGTTCCACGATGCTCCCGGAATACGGACTTCGAACCGGCCGGCCGGCAGGCAGGATTTCGAAGTGTGGTTCGCGAGGTTCCCCCGCTCCCGCGAATGTTCCCGATCGCTCCCGCGGATCTACGATCCGTGGTCCTCGTCCTAACCACGCTGCTAAGTCCGTAGCTCTGCCGCCGATCGGCGATCGGCCAACGCTATATTCGTTCTGAGTCGCGCAACTGCATGAACTGCTGAATGGGATCCGCAGCTCCACCATGGTATATGGCGAAGTGATGAAACAGCATAGGAACCACGGATCACAGACCCGCGGGAACGGGTTCATGTAGAGTTCCGCACTGACATGCACAATGGCATTCGACCCGCTAGCTTAGCCCTCAACGAAGGTCATCGACCAAGCCCGAGCTACAACTCCCAACGACGAGCTAATTGAAAAATGAGCCACCTGGTCCCTCTGATCACATTGAACGCGCGATACACGAGTTCAGAGGGGTGAAGGTCATGCTCGACCAGGACCTGGCCGCTCTTTATGAGGTTGAGACCAAGTACTTGAAACGACAGGTCAAACGGAATATCGAGCGCTTCCCGGAAGACTTCATGTTCGAGCTCAGCGCCGATGAGTTTGAGATCTTGAGGCGCCAGATCGGCACCTCAAGTTGGGGAGGAACGCGCTACGCCCCAATGGCCTTCACTGAGCAGTGCATTGCCCAGCTGTCCGGTGTGCTGAATAGTCCTCGTGCCATCGCGGTGAACATCCAGATCATCCGCCTCTTCACCAAGATGCGCGAGCTGCTCGTGAACCACAAGGATCTGCTGCTGGCCCTGGAGAAGCTTCGCGGCACGGTATCCCACAACAGCCGCGACATCAAAGTGATCTTCAACATCCTGAAGCGGATGCAGGAGGAGGAACGCAACCGCACCCTGTTGACGCAAGTGGCCAAGAAGCGCCCGCCCATCGGGTTCAAGAAAGGCAAGGGCTGAAGAGAGGTGGCCATATCCGCCCCCGCTCTCGCTAATGTTCCCCTATCGCTCCCTCGGATCTGCGACCCGTGGTCCTCTTCCTGACCACTGGGCTAAGTCCATTGCGCTGCCGCCGATCGGCGATAGGCCAACGCTATCTTCGTTCTGTGTCGCGCAACTGCACGAACTGCTGAATGGGATCCGCAGCTCCACCATGGAACATGGCGAAGTGATGAAACAGCATAGGAACCACGGATCGCAGATCCGCGGGAGCGGGGACTAGAAAGCACGAGATGAAGCAATTGCTTAGAGATAATACCACCCACGAGCAGGAGACCTTCCTAGATCGCCTGCACAATGGGTACTTCGATATTGGTTTGTTCAACGAAGTACTCGGTGGTTTGATCAGCTACATGTCAAGTAGCGAATTTCCAGATCCGCAAGTTCATTCCATGTTTGCTCTATTTGCATTCGATTGTTTGACAGTCCTGAGCAGCAGGCGTTCTGGAGTAGGTACAACTGCTATTCGAAACATCGAGGAAGTAGACGTGCCGAAGGTGATTGACTCACTCTATTATTGCTTAGCTGCTTTGGCCTACACGAAGCCGATTGACTGGACAGTGCTCCTGCCTGCGCTTCCAAAGTAGCCTAGCCCCAGCTGCCGCGATTGTTCCCTGATCGCTACTGCGGCCCTGCGTCCACAGCCACCATCCCTACCGCAAAAAACACAACGCCCCGACCAAAGCCGGGGCGTTGTTCATCTGAAGCGTTGCTCTCACTAAGGCAGCTTCACGAAACGCTGCTGCCAGCGCTCGTTGCCACGCTCCAAGCGGAGTGCATAGGTGCCCGGTGCCAGGCCGGTGAGCGGCAGTTGCAGGGTGCCCTCGGCGTTCACCGTGCGCTGGTGCACCAGCTTGCCGCCGGCATCGACCAAGCTGAGGTGCACGGTGCCGTTCCCCGCGGGCAGCTGCACGGTGATCTGGTCGCGGGCCGGCGAGGGCCACAGGGCGGGTGTGGCCGTGCCGGTGCCTTCGGCCAGACCGGTGATGATGATCTGCTCGGGTGCGCTCATGGCCGAGCAGCCATTGGGTGCTTCGATCTGCACGGTGTAGGTGCCCGATGAACCGGCCACGAAGGTCTGCGCGTTGGCGTTCTCGATCGGGTCGCCGTTGTAGAACCACTGGTAGGCATCGCCGGGCGTGCTGGTGAGCTCCAGGCCGTTGGCGGTGATCACGGGTGCCGTGGGTGCGGGCAGCACCGTGAAGGAGAGCGTGTCGCTGAAGGTGCGGCAGCCAGAGGCGTTGTAGGCGACCACGCTGAGCGGCCCGGCGCCCACGTAGGCCAGCGGGTTGGTGTCGCCGCCGTTGCTCCATTCAAAGGTGGCGAGGTCGCCCAGCACCAGCACATCGATGGGGTCGTTGTCGCACATCTGGTCGTCCTCGGCCTGCAGCGCCACGTTATCGAGGTTGGAGCTGTTGAGCAGCGCGAAGGCATCGAGCTTGCCGTAGCCGTGGATGTTGTTGGGCACTGCGCCAGTGAACTGGTCGGCCACGGCGGTGCTGTGCAGCGCGGCGATCACTTCCTCCACCGGAGCGGAGGTACACTTCTGGAAGTAGAGCGCGATGGCCCCGGTGACCACGGGCGAGGCGATGGAGGTGCCCCCCGCGCGCGAATGCAGGCCGCCCTGTGCCACCTTGTGCGGTTCAAGGGCGGTAAGGATGGCGAGGTTGTCGGCGGTATTGGCCGTGAAGGTGACATCGCCGGTGGCGGTGAGGTCGGGTTTCTGCCGATCATCGCGTGTGGGCCCCAGGCTGCTGTTGATGGTAATGGCACCGGGCGTACCGGGCACGGTCTGCGGGTTGCCGTTCACATCGATGTAGGACACCACGTTGTGGTGGTTGCCCACGGTGACCACCTTATCCGAGCAGGCCCAGCTGTCCACCATGTGCTTGTTGCGGTCGGGCAGCACGTACTTGGCAATGGGCGGGAAGGCGGCCACGGTGGGGATATCGGTGACCATTTGGCAACCGTTGCCGATCTGCAGGCTGCTCCACACATCGTAACGGCCGGTGCCGGTGGTCATGAAGCGGAAGTTGTAGGCGTTGGAATCGGGCTGCGCCATCACCACTTGGAGCTGGATCTGATCGCCACGCTGGGCCGCGTAGTACTGCACCACGCCCAGGCGCTGTCCGCTGCTGTTCTTCAGGGTATCCACGACCACGTTGCCCAGGTTGGGCGCAATGGTGCGGTAGGGCGTGCGGCCCGCAAAGAGGTAGCTGGGCGTTACGCGATCGGCCCCCACGGCATATTGCACGTTGGCGAAGTCGGCCAGGTCGGCCCACACCTCGAAGAACACGTAGCCGTACTGCTGGCCGTTGAAGGTGAGGTTGGGGTTGTAGCGGAACCAGGTGAAGGCGCTATCGGGCGTTACCTCGGTGCGCAGGTGGTAGGGCAGGAACTGGTTGCTGTTGCCGATGGCGCACACCATGGCACGTCCGCCACGTGCGGTGAGCATGCTGTCGATGAGCAGGGCGGCAGCGTCCTTGCCATCATGCGAGCCGTAGTAGCTGCCCAGGCTGGCGTTGATCACAGCGGGTTTGCCCATGGCCTCGGCCTCGTCCAGGATGTACTTGACGCCATCGGCCACCACGCTGCGCCAGTTGGGCGAGTTGAACTTGCTGCTGACCATGATGATGGAGGCGCCGGGCGCTGCGCCCTTGTGGCGACCGTTGGCCAGACCATTACCCGCGGCCGTGCCGGTAACGGTGGTGCCATGGCCATTGTAGCCGGGCTGGTCCACGGAGGTCATCTGCCCGTTGTTGATCATGGTGCTGTCCCACACCTGGCCGTAGCCATAGGGCTGCGGGGTGAGCTGTGCGTTGAAGGGCAGCGTTTGGTCCCAGTACTTCACGATGCGGGTGCGTCCGTTGGCGTCCTTGAAGTCGCCGTGGGTGTGGTCCACGCCGGAGTCGATGATGCCCACCACCACGCCGGTGCCATCGTAGGCCTGCGGCAGCGGGGCCTGTCCGGCGTGCACTAGGTCGATGCGGTTGCGCACGCGCATGGTATCGTTCAGCACCTGGCCGGGATCGAGGCTGAACTCGAAGCGCTCCACGGCCACCTCGGCGGCCAGGGGTTCCACGCGGGCCACCGGGATGCGGGCGCTGGTGATGCGACCGGTGCTCATCTTCACCACACCATCGTGGGTGCGCACGGCCTGGGCCACCGCCGCGGGCGAACCGTGGATAAAGAGGTCCACCTGGGCATCGGCGGCGTGCACGCCATCGAGGTAGGCGCGCAGCACCAGATCGATCTTGGTGCGTTGTTGCGCGGAGAGCGGGGCCACCAGCACAAGGGCCGTGGCGAGCAGCAGGGCGTAGCGTTGGAACATGGGATAAAGGTATCTGCGGTCACTGGCCGCTCATACGGGCATGGGAGGGCATTTCAACCAAGAAATCCACACGGCCGGTGGAATGTTCGACCCGGCAGCAATAATGCTGGAGGCCATTGGTGACGAAGAGGTAGGCCACCTGGAACACCGTGTTGTAGCGCGCGGCCTGCTCGAAGGTGGCCTGGGTGATGCGTACCGAGGGCGCCTTGCACTCCACCAGTGCTATGGGCCGGCCATGGTCGTCGTGCACCACGATATCGGCGCGTTTGCTGAGGCCGTTCATCACCAGCGAACGCTCCACGGCGAGCAGGGCCATGGGGGTGCCCAGGTCGTGCACCAGGTAGTTGAGGAAATGCTGGCGCACCCATTCCTCGGGCGTAAGGGCCACCCAGCGGCGCCGCACGGGATCGAAAACCCGGGCCCCATCGGGACCGTGCTTAGTTTTGACACCGTGGTCGGGCAGTTCCAATGTCGGGACGCCGGGCTCCATCACCCTACAAAAGTGCGCACCAAGGAGGACATCGTGAAGAACTGGCTGCCCCGCTACACCGGGCTTGCGCTGGAAGACTTCAAACCCCACATCCTGCTGACCAACTTCGACAACTACCTGGACATCTTCTGCCAGCAGACCGGGGCCACCATCCCCGTGAAGGACAAGGCGATGAAGGTGGCGGTGGCCGAGGACATGGTGATGATCAACTTCGGCATGGGCAGTCCCAACGCTGCCACCCTGATGGACCTGTTGAGCGCTATAGACCCTAAGGCGGTACTGTTCCTGGGCAAGTGCGGGGGCCTGAAACGCAAGAACGAACTGGGCGACCTGATCCTGCCCATCGCGGCCATACGCGGCGAGGGTACCAGCAACGACTACTTCCCGCCCGAAGTGCCGGCCCTGCCGAGCTTCATGATCCACCGCGCAGTGAGCGGCGTGATACGCGACATGGAACTGGACTACTGGAGCGGCACGGTGTACACCACCAACCGCCGCGTGTGGGAGCACGATGAGGCCTTCAAGGAACGGCTGCGGGTGCTGCGCGCCATGGCCATCGACATGGAGACGGCCACCCTGTTCATGACCGGCTTCGCGAACAGCATTCCCACGGGAGCACTGCTGCTGGTGAGCGACCAGCCCATGGTGCCGTGGGGCGTGAAGACCAGTGCCAGCGATGCGAAAGTGACCGGCTCGTTCGTGGAGACGCATGTGCGCGTGGGGATGGCGGCGTTGCGCGAGATCATCAATGAGGGGCGGTCGGTGAAGCACTTGCGGTTCGAGTGAGGGAGGGAGAGTGGAGAGAGAAATGCGGGACTCACGCAGAGACGCAGAGGGCGCAGAGAGGATGAGGGATGGGATGGGGAGAAATAGATACCGGGTGTGATCCTGTCTCTTGTGGACCTGTGTAGGAATGAGGAAAATGAACGGATAGAACGAACGAGCGAACAACGGACCGCTGCATTGTAGGCAGACCAGACCCTCCACACTCCACCATGGCCTCCACCATCGACGATTACAAGAAGATCATGCTCGACGTGCGGGCGGGC
>CAZQFG010000123.1:0-8721 GCA_964592515.1 uncultured Chryseobacterium sp.
CATGGCCTCCACCATCGACGATTACAAGAAGATCATGCTCGACGTGCGGGCGGGCAAGTTCAAGCCCGTGTACCTGCTGCACGGCGAGGAGGGCTTCTTCATAGATCGCATTGCCGACGAGATCGAGCAGTTGGCCCTGCAGGACCATGAGCGCGACTTCAACCAGAGCATACTCTATGGCCGCGATGTGGACCCGGACACGGTAAAGGACACCTGCCTGCGCTACCCCATGATGGCCGAGCGGCAGCTGGTGGTGGTGCGCGAACTGCAGAACTGGCGGGTGGACCAGTTGGACAAACTGGAGACCTACATGGCCAAGCCCACCCCCACCACCCTGCTGGTACTGTGCTACAAGCACAAGAAAGTGGACGGGCGGAAGACCATTCTGAAGACCATCCAGAAGAGCGGCGGCATTGTGTTCGCCAGCGACAAGGTGAAGGACGACAAGCTTCCCGACGTGCTGATGGGATTCGCCAAGGGCATGAAGCGCAAGCTCGGCGCCGCCGAGGCCCAGCTATTGGCCAACCACCTGGGCAGCGACCTGGCCAAGGCCGTGAAGGAAGTGGAGAAGCTCTGCCTGGTGACCGAAGAAGGCGGGCAGATCACCAGCGATGCCATCCAGCGCTTCGTGGGCATCAGCAAGGACTACAACATCTTCGAGCTGCAGAACGCCATAGGCAACCGCAATGCCGAGCGCGCCCAGCGCATTGCCAACCACTTCGCGGCCGACCCCAAGGAATATCCGCTGGTGCTCACCATCGGTCTGCTGAACACCTACTTCTCCAAGCTGGCCGTAGTGCATGCCCTGCAAGGCAAGCCACCGCAGGAGCTGGCGGCCGGGCTGAAGGTGAACCCCTTCTTCGTGAAGGACTATGTGAACCAAGCGCGCAACTACACCCTGCCGAAGATCGCCGAGATCCAGCGGCACCTGCGCCAATGCGACCTGCGCAGCAAGGGCTTGGGCGGCGATGGCAGCGACCACGGCGAACTGCTGCGCGAGCTGCTGGCCCGGATCATGGGCTGAAGTCCGGGCTTCCAGGAGCCAAGGACCAGCTGACCGGGGAACGGTAGCCACCACCCGCCGAACGGTGCTGCCACGATCAGCCCCCTTCCGCTACCTTAGCCGCCCTTGCAAGGAAACCCCCAATTGGACCATGGTGCGTAACGCCCTCAAGACCGGCCTCTTCTTCCTCCTGTTGCTCACTGCCCAAGCCGGCCTTGCCCAGTTGGGTACCATCCGGGGCTTTGTGTACGACAAGGCCACTGGTGAACCCATGCTCTTCACCAACGTGATCCTGAGGGGCACCACCACCGGGGCGGCCACCGATGTGAACGGCTACTTCTCCATCACCCGCATCACCCCGGGCAGCTACACCATCATGGTGACCGCGCTGGGCTATGACACCTTGCAGAAAGCGGTGACCGTGGCCCGCGACCAGATCGTTACCGAGAAGCTCTACCTGGTGAAGGGCGCCATCCAGATGCGCGAGTTCGAGGTGAAAGGCGAGAAACAGGAATCGCAGACCCAGGTGCGCACGGGCGTTACCAAACTGACACCACGCCAGATCGAGCGCATGCCCGCCGTGGGTGGGACCGCCGACCTTGCCCAATACCTGCAGGTGGTGCCGGGGGTGATCTTCACCGGCGACCAGGGCGGCCAGCTGTACGTGCGCGGTGGTTCGCCGATCATGAACAAGGTGATGCTGGACGGCATGGTGCTGTACAACCCCTTCCACAGCATCGGTCTGTTCAGCGTGTTCGATAATGACATCATCCGTAACGCCGATATCTATACCGCCGGTTTCAACGCCGAGCACGGTGGACGCGTGAGCAGCGTAATGGACATCACCACCCGTGATGGCAACAAGACCCGCCTGAGCGGCAAGGTGAGCGCCAGCACCTTCGCGGCCAAGGCCATGCTGGAAGGACCGCTGAAGAAACAGGCCGAGCCCGGCGACGGATCATCCTCCTTCCTCTTCAACCTGCGCCACAGCTACCTGGACCAGACCAGCAAAACGCTCTACTCCTATGTGGACACCGCGGGCCTGCCCTTCGCCTTCACGGACCTGTACGGCAAGCTGTCGTTCAATGGCGCCAACGGCAGCAAGTTCAACGTGTTCGGCTTCAACTTCAGCGATGCGGTGAACTACCAGGGCGTGAGCGACCTCGGCTGGAACAACTTCGGTGCGGGCACCAACTTCGTATTGGTACCTGCGGGCTCGTCGGTGCTGATCGATGGGGTGTTCTCCTACAGTAACTACAACATCGAGCTGATCGAGGGCGACCTGCCCCCGCGCCTCAGCGAGATCGCCGGCTTCAATGGCGGCCTCAATTTCAAGTACTTCATGGGCGAGGACGAGGCCCGCTACGGCGTGGAGGTGCTGGGCTTCCGCACCAACTTCGAGTACTACAACAGCTTGGGCAACAAGTACCAGCAGCAGCAGAACACCTCCGAGATCGTGGGCTACTTCAGCTACAAGAAGAAGTTCAATAAGGTGCTGGTGGAACCCGGCATCCACCTGCACTACTACGCCTCCCTGGCCGTGCCCAGTGTGGAGCCCCGCATTGGCCTGAAGTGGAACATCACCGACGACCTGCGTTTCAAGGGTGCGGCCGGCATGTACAGCCAGAACCTGGTGGCCGCCAATAGCGACCGCGATGTGGTGAACCTCTTCTACGGCTTCCTGAGCGCACCCGAGGACCTGCCAAGCACCGTGCCCGTGCGCAACGGCGACGACCGCGAACTGAAAGACCCCTTGCAGCGCGCCAACCACTTCGTGGCCGGTCTGGAATACGACCTCAGCGACGAGCTCACCGTGAACTTCGAGGTGTACCTGAAAGACTTCCGCCAGGTCACCAACATCAACCGCAACAAGCTCTTCAACGACACGCCCGAGTTCGCCGACAAGCCGGACGAACTGAAGAAGGACTTCATTGTGGAGACCGGCCAGGCCTACGGTGCCGACCTGCAGCTGAAGTACGAGAAAGGCAAGCTCTACCTCTGGGGTGTGTACAGCTACACCTATGTGGACCGCTTCGATGGGTTCCAGGAGTACAACCCCGTGTGGGACCGTCGCCACAACGTGAACCTGGTGGCCAGCTATGCCTTCGCCAAGTACGACTCGTGGAAAGTGAACGTGCGTTGGAACTTCGGCAGTGGCTTCCCCTTCACGCAGACCCAGGGCTACTACGGCTCGGTTCCCTTCAACGGCAACGTGAACACCAACTACCTCACCAGCAACGCAGACCTGGCCGTGATCTTCGGGCCCCTGAACCAGGGCCGCCTGCCCGCCTACCACCGCATGGACGTGGGCGTTACCAAGACCTGGAAGCTGGACGAGCACAAGCAGATCGATCTGGACCTGAGCGTGACCAACGCTTACGACCGCCAGAACATCTTCTACTTCGATCGCGTGCGTTTCGAGCGTGTGGACCAACTGCCCCTGCTGCCCAGCGCCGGCGTGAGCTACAAGTTCTAAGGAGCGGAGCGCCCGTTCGGAGCAAGGTCCTTCTTCACGATCGGCGGCAGTTATCCACAACTGCAACAATGCGCAGGTGCTGCCTGCTGCAAGGTGTTACCTTTACACCCCGTGATCGCCGGGCCAATTCCGGCAGGTCCCAAAGGCGATGACGGGTTCCACCAAGTATATTTTCGTTACCGGGGGCGTGACCTCCTCACTGGGCAAGGGCATCATCAGTGCCAGCCTGGCCAAGCTGTTGCAGGCGCGCGGCTTCACGGTCACCATCCAGAAGCTGGACCCGTACATCAACGTGGACCCCGGCACGCTGAACCCCTACGAGCACGGCGAGTGTTTCGTAACAGAGGATGGCGCCGAGACCGACCTGGACCTGGGCCACTACGAGCGCTTCCTCGATGTGCCCACCAGCAAGGCCAACAACGTCACCACCGGCCGCATCTACCAGAACGTCATCAGCAAGGAGCGCCGCGGCGAATACCTCGGCAAGACCGTGCAGGTGATCCCGCACATCACCGACGAGATCAAGGCGCACATCCAGGCGCTGGGCCGCAAGGGCATCTACGATTTCGTGATCACCGAGGTGGGCGGCACCGTGGGCGACATTGAGAGCCTGCCCTACGTGGAGGCCATGCGCCAATTGAAGTGGGCCAAGGGCAAGGACTGCCTCACCATCCACCTGACGCTGCTGCCCTACCTGGGCACCACCGGCGAGCTGAAGACCAAGCCCACCCAGCACAGCGTGAAGGAACTGCTGAGCCTGGGCGTGCAGCCCGATGTGCTGGTGTGCCGCACCGAGCACCCCATGCAGAAAGGCATGAAAGAGAAGATCGCCCTGTTCTGCAACGTGGACCCCGTGGCCGTGATCGAGAGCCGCGATGCGGACACCATCTACGACGTGCCCCTGATGATGCAGGAGGAGAAGCTGGACGAAGTGGTGCTGCGCAAGCTGGGCATCAACAGCTTCCCCGATGCCGACCTGACGCAATGGAAGGACTTCCTGCGCCGCTATAAAGAGCCCAAGAGCGAAGTACACATCGGCCTGGTGGGCAAGTACGTGGAACTGAAGGATGCCTACAAGAGCATCAAGGAAGCCCTGGAGCATGCCGGCGCCGCCAACGAGACCCGAATGCACATCAAGTGGGTGCACAGCGAGAAGCTGAACGCCAAGAACGTGGCCAAGCAGCTGGCAGGGCTGAGCGGTATCCTGGTGGCACCGGGCTTCGGCAACCGGGGCATCGAGGGCAAGGTGGAGGCCATTCGCTACGCCCGCGAGAACAAGGTGCCTTTCCTGGGCATCTGCCTGGGCATGCAGTGCGCGGTGATCGAGTTCGGCCGCAACGTGCTGGGCTACGCCGATGCCAACAGCACCGAAATGAACGCCGACACCACGCACCCGGTGATCGCGATGATGGAAGAGCAGAAGACCATCGCCGACAAGGGCGGCACCATGCGGTTGGGCGCTTACCCCTGCAAGATCAGCGAAGGCAGTCTGGCGCGCAGCATCTATGGCCGGAAGGACATCACCGAGCGCCACCGCCACCGCTACGAGTTCAACAACGCCTATCTGGACGCCTACAAGCAGGCCGGCATGAACGCCACGGGCATCAACCCGCAAGGCAAGTTGGTGGAGATCGTGGAGCTGAAGGAACACCCCTGGTTCGTGGGCGTGCAGTTCCACCCGGAGTACCGCAGCACCGTAGCGCGTCCGCACCCGCTGTTCATCGGCTTTGTGCAGGCAGCGCTGAAAGCGGCCGTGCCCAAGGAGGTGAAGGCGGAAGCGTAGGGAAGAACATGTGACCATGTGCTCATGGGCAGCTGAAGTGCGGAGCCCACATGCGCATGGCGGGTCGGCATTCGCGCGATGGGCCACATGCGCACATCCCCTTCCCCCCGCACGGCTATCTTTGCCGCCCTTCGCGTGGGTGCATGAAGCCCGCGAGACCGACCCGACCTCATGGACCGTAATTCGATCATCGGCATTGTCCTTATCGTGGCCATCCTCTTCGGCTACACGTGGTACACCATGCCCAGCGCCGAAGAACAGGCGCGCATGCAACGCACTCAGGACAGCCTGGCCAGCGTGGAACTGGAGAAGCGCGCCCGCGAGGCTGAAGTCCAGCTGAACGCAACGACCGCTGTTGCCGTTCAGGACAGTTCTGCCACCAAGGACACCCTCTCCTTGGAGGCCACCTTGGAAAGTGCCCTGGCCGATAGCGTGCGCAACACCATGCTGGCCAAGCGCTATGGCACCTTCCACCCTGCGGCCACGGGCACCGACAGCGAAGTGGTGATCGAGAACGAACGTCTGCAAGTGGCCATCCGCACGCACGGTGCTCGTCCCACGGTGATCCGACTGAAGGAATACCAGACCTACCGCAAGACCCCACTCCTGCTCGCCGACCCGGATAGCGGCACCTATGAGTTCCGGTTCTTCCAAGGCAACCTGGATCTCAGCACCAACGACCTCTACTTCACCGCCGAACAGACCACCAAGGATGCCGTGGTGCTGAAGGCCGCCACCACCGACCCTGGTACCTGGCTGCAGATCACCTACCGGTTGGACAGCGCAGGTTATTTCATGCACGTGAACACGGCCTTTGTGGGAGCAGGTGCCAACGTGGATGCGCGCAGCCTCTTCTTCCGCTGGGAACTGCTGGGCCTGCACAACGAAAAGCACCGCGAGACCGAACAGCAGAAATGCGGCGTGTACTTCAAGTACTTCAGCGACGACCGCGACTACCTGAGCGAGACCGGCGACGACCAAAAGGAACTGGTGGGCCGCACAAACTGGGTGGGCTTCAAGCAGGACTTCTTCACCGTGGGGCTGGTGAGCGATGAGGGCTTTGCCGGCAGCGGCTCCGAACTGGCCATAGCCACGCTGGCGGACAGCACCCACACCAAGCGCTACAGCGCCAAGCTCTTCTTCGAGAAACCGCGCGGCGCTGCCCCGTCCGTGGACATGCGGATCTACATGGGCCCCAACCACTACGGCACCCTGGTGGACACCGAGATCGCGCAGTTCGACAAGATCATGGACCTGGGCTGGGGCATTTTCGGCTGGCTGAACAAGTGGCTCGTGATCCCCATCTTCAACTGGCTCGATGGCTGGGGATGGAGCTACGGCATCATCATCCTGGTGCTCACCATTGTGATCAAGATGCTGCTGATGCCGCTCACGTGGAAGAACTTCGTGAGCAGCGCCAAGATGCGTTTGTTGAAGCCCGAACTGGACGAGATCAACGGCAAGTACAAGCCCGAGGACGCGCTGAAGAAACAACAGGCGCAGATGGACCTGTACCGCAAGGCCGGCGTGAACCCCGCCAACGGCTGCGTGCCCCTGCTGATCCAGATGCCCGTGCTGTACGCCATGTTCCGCTTCTTCCCGGCCAGCATCGAACTGCGCCAGCAGGCCTTCCTCTGGGCCGATGACCTGAGCAGCTACGACAGCATCCTGGACCTGCCCTTCGTGATCCCCATGTACGGCGACCACATCAGCCTGTTCACCCTGCTGATGAGCGCCAGCACCATCGTGTACTCACTGATCAACCAGCAGCAGATGCCACAGCAGCCGGGCATGCCGAGCATGAAGCTGATGATCTACCTCTTCCCCATCATGATGCTGTTCTTCCTGAACAACTTCAGCGCGGGCCTGAGCTACTACTACCTGCTGGCCAACGTGATCAGCATCCTGCAGATGACCCTCTTCAAGCACCTGTTCGTGAACGAGGACAAGATCCGCGCACAACTGGTGCAGAACATGAAGACCCCGAAAAAGAAGAGCCGCTGGCAGCAGCGTCTGGAGGACATGCAGAAACAACAGCAGGCCGCCCGCCGCAAGTGATCCAAGCTGGCACGCGATCCGCATCAACACCCCCTGCGATGAACAACCGCACCCTTCTGATGCTCCTTCCCGCGATCGCCACACTGCTGTTGCTGGCCTGCAAGGACAAGGCACCTGCCGCCGCCGCCAACACCGACGAGCCGCCCGCCACCACAGTGACCGCACAGGACAAGGCCCCGCAGTTCGGTGGCCCTGCCAAGGGCGATTCCCTCTTCTTCTTCCTAGAGCGCACACCCTGCTTCGGGCGGTGCAAGGCCTACCGCATCAGCGTGTACCGCAGCGGTTACGCGCAGTATGAAGGGCGCCTGAACGTGGAGAAGGAAGGCCTGCATGATGGCCGCATTGGTGCCGACACCCTGGCCCTGCTGCTGAACGAGGCCGAGCGCATCGGCTTCTTCGATATGAAGGACAGCTACGATGCAGAGGTGACCGACCTGCCCAGCACCATTGTGAAGATCTACGCGAACGGCAAAGGGAAGCGCGTGCTGGCCCGCGTTGGCACACCACCCGCCTTCAAGGCCTACGTGGAACAGGTGGAGGCCCTGCTGCTGCCCGTGCCTTGGAAGCCCCTGCCCGCCAAGGATTAAGAACCTCGCGGGGACCATCCGTCCCGCATTGCCCCGCACATCACCCGCCACCTGAACGGCTGGGTTGAAGCTGCTACCTTTGCGGCCCCTCAAGCATCCGGTACGCACCCACGTACCGGTCCCAAAACAAGAACCCCTATTCAATGATCATGAAGCGTTCCCTTTCATTGCTCTTCGCAGCAGTGCTGGCCATTGCCACCCAGGCCCACGAGGGCATGTGGCTGCTCACCAAGCTGAAGCAGGTGAACGAGGCCGAGATGCAGAAGCTCGGTTTCAAACTGACCGCCGAGGACATCTATGCCATCAACCGCAGCGGCATTAAGGACGCCGTGGTGCGTTTGGGCGGCGGGTTCTGCAGCGGTGAAATGGTGAGCGCCGAGGGCCTCTTCCTGACCAACCACCACTGCGGCTACGATGCCATCCAGGGCCTGAGCAGCGTGGAGCACGACTACCTCACCGACGGCTTCTGGGCCATGAACCGCGAGCAGGAACTGCCCGCCGGTTTCAACGTGAGCTTCCTGCAGCGCATTGATGATGTGACCGCCCAGGTGCTGGCCGAGCTGAACGACGCCATGACCGAGGACGAGCGCAACGCCAAGGTGCAGGAAGTAGGTGCCAAGCTGCGCGGAGAAGTGAAGGGTAACGGCATGAGCGCCGACTTCAAGGTGATGTTCGAGGGCAACGAGTTCTACCTCTTCGTGTACAAGACCTACCGCGATGTGCGCCTGGTGGGTACGCCCCCCAGCGCCATTGGCAAGTTCGGTGGCGACACCGACAACTGGATGTGGCCCCGCCACACCGGCGACTTCAGCAT
>CAZQFG010000124.1:0-8626 GCA_964592515.1 uncultured Chryseobacterium sp.
ATGGGAGCAATGGCCGCCTTAACCAGTCGCGGTGCGTCGCCGTCCAGGTCGAAGTCGGCCAGGTTCAGCCAGCGCTGATCGGCCGCAGCGCCTGCTGCCCGTGCGAAACGGTCCAGCTTGCGGAAGGTGTCGGTGATCCGGTTGTTGCGCGAGCGGGGCAGGTGGCGCCACAGCCCACCCAGCGCCAGCACGGCCTTTTCCGCGGCGCCCGGTGTGCGGTAGCGCAGTTCGGCCTGGTGTTTCCGGTAGCCCCCGAAGATCTCGTCGGCGCCATCGCCGCTCAGGGCCACGGTCACATGCTTGCGCGTTTCGCGGCACAGGATGTAGGCCGGCAGTGCGCTGCTGTCCGCAAAGGGTTCGTCGATGGCGGCGAGCAGATCGGTGTAGGCGGCTGCCAGCTCCTCGCGCGTCAGCTTGAAGGTGCGGTGCTCCGAGCCGATGTGCCGCGCCACCTGTTCGGCATGGCGCGTCTCGTCGAAGTAGGGGTCGTCCGCGAAGCCGATGCTGAAGGTGTGCAGGCCCTTGTGGTGGCGCGCGGCCAGTGCGCTCACAATGCTGCTGTCCAGCCCGCCGCTCAGGAAGGTGCCGATGGGCACATCGCTGATCAGTCGCAGGCGCACGGCATCGTCCATCAGCTCGCGCAGGTGTTGCACCGGGTCGGCGGCTTTCGGATAGCGGGCCGCTGCCTCTTCCAGCCTGTACCACGCGGCGCTCTCCACCTGTTCGCCCTGCACGCGCAACAGGTGGCCGGGCAGCAGCTTGTGCGCATCGCTGCGTATGCTGTGCGGTGCCGCGATGTAGTGGTACTCGAAGTAGTTCAGCAGGCTGTGGCGGTCCACGTCGGCACCGGTCCCCAGGGCATCCAGCACGCGCAGTTCGCTGCCGAAGTGGAACCGCCCATCGCGCGTGCACCACCACAGGGGCTTTATGCCGAAGCGGTCGCGCGCCAGCAGCAGGGCATCGGTCTCGGCATCGTGTATGGCCAGCGCGAAGAAGCCGTTCAGTTCGTTCAGGAAGGCCTCGCCCTTCACGGCGTACAGGCGCAGTACCACTTCGGTATCGGTGTGGCTGCGGAAGGTGTGGCCCTGGGCCTCCAGCCCGGCGCGCAGCTCCTGGAAGTTGAACACCTCGCCATTGAACACCATGGTGTAGCGCCCCCCTTCATCGGTAAAGGGCTGGTGCCCCGCAGCACTGGTATCAATGATGCTGAGGCGGCGGTGGCCCAGCACGGCGCGGCCCTTGGTGTAGCTGCCCTCGTCGTCGGGACCGCGGTGGGCCATGCAGCGCAGGGCTTCCGTCAGCCGGGCTTGCGGCAGGGCGTTGCCGGCAAGCAGGGAGTAACTACCCGTGATGCCGCACATGGTGGAAGGGGAGGGCGGCCGATGGGTGTGAAGGACGCACGATGGCCACCGTCACCACGGTTTTTCCAGGTCCTTGGGCGTGAAGCGGTGCGCACGGGTGGTGAAGGCCGTGCCGGTGGTGGGTGGTCGCAGTTGCAGGGTGTCGCGCCCGGTGATCCTGCGGAACAGGGCCATGGGGGTCACCACAAGGAAGAACACCAGGCCCAGCAGCACGCGCGAAACGACCATGCCCAGCACCTTGGCCAGGGAGGTCCAGCCCCAGGCCACCATGCGGGCAAGCCAGGGGGAGAGGAGCGTGGCGAGCGTGAGCACGATGCCCACCGTGAGCCACATCGGGTGGTGCAGTCGCGCCAGCAGGAGCACGCCCAGCAACAGCGCCAGCACGCCTTCGTACGCCTTGTTCCGTTCGGGCATCAGAACAGGGTATAGATGTAGGGTGCCAGCGCGGAGCCGCCCCCTGCCACCAGGATGATGGTGAGCACCAGCAGCACCAGGATCACGGGGCCCAGCCACCACTTCTTTCGTTCCTTCATGAAGGACCAGATGTCTCGCAGTAGTTCCATGGTATCAGCGGATGTTCACGGTGTCCGTTGGTGTGCTGTCCATCGCCGTGATCATGCTCTCCAGTTCCGGGAGCATGGTGCGTGCGGCCAGTTCACTGCCCAGCGGGGTCAGGTGGCAATAATCCAGAAAGAGCTGTTTTCCGGCAAGGGCGGGGTCGTTCAGTGTGGTGTTGGCATCCACCAGGTGCGCGCCGTACAAGCGGCTCACCGAATCGAGGTCGTGCAGGATCAAGGGCTGCAGCACCGTGCGGTAGTCATCGTGCACCATCGGCAACAGCACATCGCGCTCCGTTTCGGAGAGCAGGCGTTCATCGCGGAAGCGCAGGCCGGATTGCAGGCACACCAAGGCCTCAATGCCATGTTCACGCAGGATCAGGAGGTTGGTGGCCACCGAACGCAGGTAGTTGCTGGTGCGTGATTCCCGATAGCCCGCCACCATTTGCTGTTCCGTCCATCCTGCGGTGTTCGCCTGCACAAGGGCCTCGCGGTCGCCGGCATCCTTGTTGTTGCGCCACGCGTGGTAGCCACGGGCCATGCCGCTGAAGTTGCTGGCCCAAAGCGTGAAGTGATCGAACAGGCCGCCCAGCCCCGGGTCCTGCAGGCGCGGTTTCCAGAACTGGTAGATGTTGTCCCTGTCCTGGTCCTCGGCCGGGTTGTACTTGTAATGGTCGTTGTAGCCATCGAAGAAGATCACCAGGTCGGGCTCATGGTCCAGCAGTTCGGTCTGGATGTAGGCGGTGTGCTGGAACACCTTGTAGCCCGTCACCGCGGCGTTGATCACTTCAATGCGCTTGCCGGGGAACCGGGCCGCGAGCATGCGTTCCAGGTGCGCATCGATGGTCTCGTTGTCGCGCACATGGGAAATGGGGAAGGGGTTGGCGCTGGAGATCCCGTGCGCAGCGGAACCGCCCAGGAAGAAGATGCGCACCGTGCCGGCCGGCTTCGGGGTCACCACATCGCTGGTGCGCCGGAAGCCCTGTGCATTGATGCTGAGCCGCGCGCCCTGGTCATCGCTCTCCTGGTAGCCCGGCACGTGGGCGTAGATGCGGTACGAGTCGAACTGGAACTTGCGCTCCACGGACTTGTTGAGCACGCTGGAGAGGTACCACCGGCTGGCGAGCTCCAACAGGAGCACCGCGAACACCAGCATGAACAGGACATAGAGGAGGTTGCTCCTGTTGAGGAAACGTCCCATGGCTCAGTCCAGTACGTGTTCCTTCATCCACTCCTGTCCTTCGGGCCAGGGCGGTTGTTCCTCCTTGCGGAAGATGTGGTCGTTGATCACCAGCACATCCATTTCGGTGCGCATGAAACAGCGATAGGCATCCTCCGGGGTATGTACGATCGGTTCGCCACGCACGTTGAAGCTCGTGTTAATGACGACCTCATGCCCGCTGCGTTGCCCGAAGGCGCGGATCAAGGCGTGGAACCGGGGGTTGGTGCGGGCCGTCACCGTCTGCACGCGGGCGCTCATGTCGATGTGCGTGATCGCCGGGAGCGTGGACCGTTCGAAGTAGAGCTTGTTGCGCAAGTTCAGACCATGGTACCCCGCCGGCAGCGGCTTGCGCAGTTCGGCGCGCACCGGGTGCACCATCAGCATGTACGGCGATGGCGCTTCGGCCTCGAAGTAGCGTTTCATGGCCTCTTCGGTCACCGCGGGCGCAAAGGGGCGGAAGCTCTCGCGGAACTTGATCTTCTGGTTCAGCTTCAGCTGCATCTCCGAATTGGCGGGGTCGCCCAGGATGCTGCGGTTGCCCAGGGCGCGCGGCCCGAACTCCATGCGCCCTTGGAACCAGCCCACCACCTTGCCCTCCATCAGGGCATCGGCCGTGCGGGCCATCAGCCGGTCGGTATCGCGCTCTTCGGTGGCCACCGCGTTGTAGCGGTTCATCACCCGGCGGATGTCCGCTTCGCCATAGGCCGGGCCGAGGTAGGAGCCCTGCATGGCATCGGGTGTCTCCACCTGGCGCTCCTTGCCGTGGAACAGGTGGTAGGCGGCCAGCGCGGCACCGGGCGCACCGCCCGCATCGCCCGAGGCCGGTTGCACGAAGATGCCGTCGAAGATGCCCGCACGTTCCAGCAGGCCGTTGGCCACGCAGTTCAGCGCCACCCCGCCGGCCATGCACAGGTAGCGGCAGCCGGTCAGTTCGCGCGCGTGCCGTGCCATGCGCAGCACAATGTCCTCGGTCACCCGCTGTATGGCCAGGCCCAGGTCGCAGTGGTGTTGTTCCAGCGGGCTCTCGGGCGACCGTTGTGGGAAACCGAAGACCTTCTCCCACACCTCGGACCGCACCATGCGCAGCCCTTTCGCGTAATGGAACTTCCGCTGGTCGAGCCAGATGGAACCGTCGTCGTACACGGTCACCAGTTCCTTGCGGATGAGCTGCTCGTAGTGGTCCACCCGGGGCGATGTGGGGTCGCCGTAGGGTGCCAGGCCCATCAACTTGTATTCGCCGGAGTTCACCCGGAAACCGAGGAAGTAGGTGAAGGCGGAATAGAGCAGCCCCACCGAATGCGGGAACCGCAGCTCCTTCACCAGTTCAATGTCCTTGCCACTGCCTTTGCAGATGCTCGCCGTGCTCCATTCGCCCACCCCATCGATGGTGAGGATGGCGGCCTCTTCATACGGCGAAGGGTAGAACGCGCTGGCGGCGTGGGAGAGGTGGTGCTCGGGGAAGAGCAGCCGGGGGCCGTCCTTGCCCATTTCGCCCACTTCGCTGAGGCCGTCGCGCAGCAGTTTGCGGGTGCTGAGCTTGCCGCCCACCCAAACGGGCATGGACTTCAGGAAGGAGGGAAGCCCGCCGGGCGCGAAGGCGTGGTAGGTCTCCAGCAGCCGCTCGAATTTCAGCAGTGGCTTGTCGTAGAAGGCCACGGCATCCAGGTGCTTCAGCTCAATGCCGGCCTCGTCCAGGCAGTAGCGCACGGCGTTGGTGGGGAACCCGTCGTCGTGCTTTTTGCGGGTGAAGCGCTCCTCCTGCGCGGCCGCCACGATACGCCCGTCCACCACAAGGGCGGCGGCGGAATCATGGTAAAAGGCCGAGATGCCCAGGATGCGCATCAGGCCGTGGCTCAGAGGTGGATCACTTCACCGTAGGCGGCGGCGGCGGCCTCCATGATGGCCTCGCTCATCGTGGGGTGCGGGTGCACGGTCTTGATGATCTCGTGGCCCGTGGTCTCCAGCTTGCGGATGCTCACGCACTCGGCGATCATCTCCGTCACGTTGGCCCCGATCATGTGCGCGCCCAGCAGCTCGCCGTACTTCGCATCGAAGATCAGCTTCACGAAACCGTCCTTGTTGCCGCCCGCGCTGGCCTTGCCGCTGGCTGTAAAGGGGAACTTGCCCACCTTGATCTCCAGACCTTTCTCCTTGGCCTGTTTCTCGGTGATGCCCACGCTGGCCACTTCGGGGCTGCAGTAGGTGCAACCGGGAATGTTGTTGTAGTCCAGCTTCTCGGGGTGGTGCCCGGCGATCTTCTCCACGCAGATGATGCCCTCGGCGCTGGCCACGTGGGCCAGGGCCTGGCCGGGGGTCACGTCGCCGATGGCGTAGTAGCCCGGCATGTTGGTGGCGTAGAAGTCGTCCACCTTGATCTTGCCCTTGTCGGTGATGATGCCCACCTCCTCGAGGCCGATGCCTTCGATGTTGGCGGCGATGCCCACGGCGCTCAGCACGATGTCGCACTCGATCACCTGCTCGCCCTTGGCGCTCTTCACGGTCACCTTGCAGCCCTTGCCGCTCGTGTCCACCTTGGTCACTTCAGCGCTGGTCATCACCTCGATGCCCTGCTTCTTGAAGCTCTTCTCCAGCTGCTTGCTCACCTCCTCGTCCTCCACGGGCACCACATTGGGCATGAACTCCACCAGGGTCACCTTGGTGCCGATGGCGTTGTAGAAGTAGGCGAACTCGCTGCCGATGGCACCGCTGCCCACCACCACCATGCTCTTGGGCTGCGTGGGCAGCACCATGGCCTCGCGGTAGCCGATGATCTTCTTGCCGTCCTGCGGCAGAGCGGGCAGCGCGCGGCTGCGTGCGCCGGTGGCGATGATGATGCTCTTGGCCTCCAGCACCTGCTTCTTGCCGTCAGCGCCGGTCACCTCGATCTTGCGGCCGGGCATCAGCTTGCCGGTGCCCATCACCACATCGATCTTGTTCTTCTTCATCAGGAACTGCACGCCGTTGCTCATGCCCTTGGCCACATCGCGGCTGCGCTGCACAATGGCGGTCATATCGGGCGTGCCGGCGGCCACGGTGATGCCGTAGTCCTTGGCGTGCTGGATGTACTCGAACACCTGCGCGCTCTTCAACAGCGCCTTGGTGGGGATGCAGCCCCAGTTGAGGCAGATGCCGCCCAGGGACTCCTTTTCAACGATGGCGGTCTTCAGGCCGAGCTGGCTGGCGCGGATGGCGGCCACATAGCCACCGGGGCCACTGCCGAGAACGATCAGATCGTAGGTCATTGCGGTTGAATAGCGTTTAGCGGGGCGAAGGTAAGTGCCCTCGGAGAACCGCAGGACCGTCCGGATGCACAGGGCCCTCCGCGTTCGCTTCGGCACTGCTGATCATTCTCCACAGATGTCGCAGATGACGCAGATAGGACAACGCCGTGCAGTTGATACACCTTCCTCTCCGAAGGCGGGAATAGCCCGAATGGCATTCATCCGTGCCATCTGCGCCATCTGTGGCTTATCGCATTCCCTGCAGCGGGTGGGATACAACCGTGAATGGACGTGAATGAACGTGAATGGAACTGGCTCCGTGATGGGTGCATTCCCGTCCATCACCGTTCATTCCCGGTTCCTTAGTCTGAATTAACCCGAATGGCATTCATCTGTGCCATCTGCGCCATCTGCGGCTTACCGCATTCCATGCAGCGGGTGGGATACAACCGTGAATGGACGTGAATGAACGTGAATGGAACTGGCTCCGTGATGGGTGCATTCCCGTCCATCACCGTTCATTCCCGGTTCCTTAGTCTGAATTAACCCGAATGGCATTCATCTGTGCCATCTGCGCCATCTGCGGCTTACCGCATTCCATGCAGCGGGTGGGATACAACCGTGAATGAACGTGAATGGAACTGGCTCCGTGATGAGCGCATTCCCGTCCATCTCTGTTCATTCCCGGTTCCTTGGGCTGGAACAGCCCTAAAAGGCATTCATCCGTGCAATCTGCGCCATCTGCGGCTTACCGCATTCCATGCAGCGGTCTGGCCCGGACAGTGAATGGATCAAGCGCATCCAGCATATCTCGGATGGGTGCGCATTCCCGTCCATCCCCGCCTGCCTGCCGGAGGCAGGTCCATTCCCGGTTCCCTTTCCTGCCACCCATCACAGTTCACTTCGCCCGGTCACGCCCGTCGCTACATTCGCGCCACACGCAACCCCTTCCATCCCCATGGCCGAGACCCATTTCCTGCCCGACGATGCCGGTGAGACCAAACGCCCCGACCTCATCAATGTGCTCGGCATCCTCACCTTCATCAACGCCGGTGTCTTCATCCTCATCTACGCCATCGGCCTCATCGGCATGGTGGGCGTGTCGCAGATGCCGGTGGACGAGTTCGTGACCCTGGTGATGGACGCCGCCGGCACCTACCTGCCCGACGAGGGCAAGGAGCAGTTCGATGCCATTGCCCGCATCCTGCACGCCAGCGGCACCACGCTCATGCTCATCTACCTGTTGCGCACCGTGGCCCGCCTCATGGGCGCCATCGGCATCTGGCGCGGCAAACGCAGCGGCTTCTACCTCTATGCCGCCGCGCAGCTCGTGGGCCTCTTCCTGCCGCACATCGTGCTGCCCTGGAGCCTGCTCGGCACCTTCGGACCGCTGATGACCGTGGCCATCACCGCGCTCTACGGCTCCCAGCTCAAGCGCCTCGGCTGAGCATGGTGCGCGCGCTGGTCCTGTGCGCCTGCATGGCCGCCACCGGCTGGGCGCAGGCACAGCGCGTAGTGCCGCCCGCACCCTTCGTGCTGGGCGTGGTGGAGACCATCCGCTCGCAAGCGTTGGGGCAGGACCGCCTCCTCAACATCATCCTGCCGCAGGGCTACCACGCCGACACCGCGGCCAGCTACCCCGTGCTCTACGTGCTCGACGGCTCGGCCGATGAGGACATCATCCACGTGGCCGGTGCCGTGCAGTTCGCCTCCTTCCCGTGGATCGCCTGGCTGCGCCCCTGCATCGTGGTGGGCATTGCCAACGTGGACCGCAAGCACGACCTCACGCACCCCACCACCATCGCGAAGGACAAGGAGACCTTCCCCACCACCGGCGGCTCCGAGGCCTTCCTGCGCTTCGTGGGCGACGAGGTGGTGCCCTTCATCGCCGCCAACTACCGCGCCTCGGACCAGCGCACGCTCATCGGCCAAAGCCTGGGCGGCCTCTTCGCCACCGAGGTGCTCCTGCGCCGTCCCGCGCTGTTCCAGCACTACCTCATTGTAAGCCCCAGCCTGTGGTGGGACAATGGCTCCGTGCTCCAGCTGCCGCCCACCGCAATGATGGACCCCGCCCAGGCGCCCGCCACCGTGTACGTGGCTGTGGGCAAGGAACACCCCACCATGGTGCGCGGTGCCCGCCAGTTGGCCGCCCTGGTGCGCCGCAACCACCACACCCGCGTGGGCCACACCCAGCTCACCCACCTGGACCATGCCACCATCCTGCACCAGGCCGTGGTGGATTGGATGGTGTGGCGGGGGAAGTAG
>CAZQFG010000125.1:0-8580 GCA_964592515.1 uncultured Chryseobacterium sp.
AGAACCAGCGCTGGTAGCGCACGTGGGCATCGAGCATGTCGCTTACATCGAACACCGGTGATACAAGGGTCGTGGAGCCATCATCCACGTCATCATCGCCAGGAGCGCCCCCACCGTTGCCGGTCACGAAGGCCTCGACGCCGCAATCGTCGTCCAGATCGGCTTCAGGGTTTGCCGTGGCGTTGTTGAACGTTGTGCCGACAGGAGCGCCTCGCTCCCAGCCTCCCCGGGGAGCCGTGGAGGTCACTGTCCAGCCAAGGTCCAGCGTGAACTCATCGCGATAGCCTTTGGGCAGTTCGATGGTGTAAGGTGAACTGTTCTCGTCCAAAAGCACGTTGCTGTTGCACACGGTATGCCATCCCCAGCGACCTGCCTTGATCCCATACGAATCCTCGAACACCGTGGTTATGCCGAACGTACCATCGGCCAGCGTGGTCGTTGCAAGATCGAACAGGTCGTTGCGGACCTCCACACGGGCACTACCGATGGGTGTTGCGCTACCTTGTTCGATCACCGTCCCGAGCAGTGTGAAGGAAGGCATGGGCACAAGTGCCACGTTCAGAACGGTCACTTCACCGTTCAGCAACTGAACACCCGCAATGGTCTGGGGGAAATATCCTGGAGCCGATACTGTAACCTCATAGGAACCTGCGGTATGATAACCGGTAGCATAGGTGCCTCCGATGGCCGTAAGGTCGCTATTGCCAGTACCGGTTATCACAATGCTCGCACCGGCTACTGGAACCGTGGTCAACGAGTTGGTAATGAGACCTTCCAACCAACAAGCCCGCACATAGGCAGGGTCAAGTATGAACAACCCCTGCTCCATGTCCGAAATGATCAACCGCTCCGACCCGAAGAACGGGTACACGCCCCATGCCCCACGGAACCCATCACCGCTGAAAGGCGACGTATCGTAGTGCCCCACCTCCACCAGGTTATCTGGCCTGGAAGCATCATAAATGACCACGCCATAGGTGTAATAGGACGTCACGAGATAATCGTTCAGCCAGTAGGTGTTATGTGGAATTGCACCGGACCCGGCATCGCTTTGGAGCTGATCCAGGTATTCGATGTCGGAAGGGTCGCTGATGTTATATGAACCTACGTATGAGTCTGTGCGCTCATCGGTCGTAAAAATGTGATCACCACTATCATCCAGCCACACGTTGTGCGTGAAATCATTGGGTGTTGAACGCGTGCCCAAAAGCACTGGTGCAGAGGGGTCCGACACGTCCACTATGGAAAAGAACCCGTCGTAGATATGGGCACCATACAGGGTGTCTCCACGCGCAAAACTGTCGTGGCAGTACCAGTTGTCGAATGCACCCACCTCAACGGGATCCATGGGGTCCTGTGTCAGGTCGTACATGATCACGCCTCCATTGCCGCGATCAGCACCATGTATGTACAAACGACCGTTCTCGTCGATGAACAAGGAGTGTGAGGTCTCCCAATCAGGCGCATCCCAAACAATGGCCGTCAGGTCAGTGCTCTGCGGCAGCGGGCTCAGGTCCACGATGGTGATGCCGCCACTTTCAGCCTCGGTGGTGATATAGGCATGGTCGTCCCACACCTTGATCTCGCGCCAAATGGACGTTGGTCCGGGAAAGAAGAAGATCTCCTGCGGGTTCGCGGGGTCCGTTAGGTCCACGACCGCTATACCGCCGGGGTTCTGCTGATCCACTCCACAAACACCGACCAAGGCATACTCATTACCGAGCTCATCGGTGTAGCCCCACAGGTTGCTGAGGTTGCTTGACCGTGTGGTCTGGTAGTTCAATTGGCCGACGAACTGGATGTTCAATTGAGCAACAGCCGGTGCGCATAGGCATAAAGCCATGGCCATGGAAACGAGGGTGCGGGCAAACATGTGGGCAAGGTAACCAGTACCGCATGTTGCCCGAGGTACTCCTCCCACATCCTTAGCCTACCCTTGGATGGCTTCATTGTGACCAACAGGGGAGTGCGCGATCGCCGTGGCGTTGGTAGTCCTACATTCGTCCACCCGACCCCACGTTCCCATGAAGACCTTGGACATCCTTTGTGCAACGGACCTTACTCCTGTATCGAACACCGCGCTGAATTACGCCTTGGGGCTGGCCGAGCACGCCAGTACGCAGGTAAGTCTGTTGCATGTATTGGGTCGAAGCGAGCGTGATGCTCAAGCAAAGGAGGTCGTCACCGGTCGAATGAATGAACAAGTGGCCGACGCCGATGGTCAGGGTCGCACACGAATGCTTTTGATCGAGGGCGATCTGGCCGAGGTGGTCGCCAAGGAAAGCGCGCAGGGCCATTCCTACATGGTGGTGGGCACACATGGCCCGCATGGACTCCGGCAGACCTTGTTCGGTGCCGATATCCTGAAAATGGTCCGACGTTCGGCCGTACCCTCATTGGTGGTGCAGGAGCAAAGCCCCTTGGACAATTCCATGGGTCGTATCGTGATGCCCGTGGCCGGACACTCCGACATTAGCCATATGCTGGATGCCGTGTGCATGTTGGCACGGCTGTATGCCTCGGAAGTGCATGTGTATCAGCTCATACGCCCGAACGAACAGCCCTCTGAAGAACTGCTCTCGAACAAGCTGGTCATGCTGGAACGGCTTCAGCGTGAAGGCATCCGCCATGTGGAAGTGAATGAGCCCAGCACCTTGTTCAGCATTGGATTCGCCGAACCCACCATTCGCTACGCGGAGAAGATCGGGGCCGGTTGCATCGCCATCATGTCCCATGCTTCGGATGAATATCGGTACATGGCCGATGCCGAGAAGGAACGGATGCTGACCAACTCGGCCAACATTCCGGTCCTGTGTTGCTAAGCCCCCACCCGGATCGCGGGTGATCTTTGTTACGAGCCGCTGAAATTGAGGGGATTGTACCTCGTATCTTCGCCGGGCCGACCGTCCCATGAGCGGGTCCGATCGACGACAACATGCTCTCCAGTACACGGCTCCTTTTCGTCCTATCTGCCTGCCTTTGTCTATTCGCTGTACAGGGGCAGTTCGGGACAGGGCAATTGATCCACGACCTCCCCAACACCGGGCCCGTGGAACAAGCGGACATTGACGGCGATGGCGACCTGGACCTGGTGATGATCACGAACGGCCACCACATCAAGTGGATGGCCAATGACGGTGGAGGCGCGTTCGGCACCCTTCAAACGATCGCCAACGCAACGAACGACATCCTGTTCTATTCCATTTTCGACAAGGACCTGGATGGTGGCCTGGATGTGGTGTTCATGGAAGTGGATGACGACCAGGTGTACTTGTGTGCGGCCACGGGCAATGGTCTGTACGAGCCGCCAACAGTGATCTACTCGGTCAGTGAACAGGTGGGCGCGCTGACCAGTGGTGATATCACCGGCGATGGATTCCCCGAGGTGTTGTTGACCATGGCCTCTACAGAGGGACCCGGTGTCACGTGGTTGGCGAACAATGCAGGCACCTATGGTGACGCGACCGTGCTCCAAGGTCTGTATCCGGGTGAGCCTTCACCATTCCTCCTTGCGGGCGACATGGACCTTATTGGTGGCGTTGACCTGGTGGTCCGTGGTGCGGATGGCTGGCTGTATGCCTTGTTGAACACTTCTGGTGATGCGACGGTCTGGAACACACAATACCTGCTCACTTTCCCCCAGTACGACTATAACGCCCCGCACCTTCTCGATGTAAATGCGGATGGTCTTCTGGATGTGGTGGGCACTGGCCCCACAGCCGTGCATTGGGCAAAGAACACGGTGGGAGAAGGCGGTGCTTGGAACCCCTTCAGCGATCAGGTCATCGAACCTTGGCTTTCCGGTGGACCTGCCAGCTTCGGCCGAATGGGTTGCAGTGCGGGTGGCGCGGTCGTATTCGTACCGAACAACCCAGCGTTGCCTGTTCGCTGGACCACTTGGCTTCCACAGTTGGGGGCCATGGCATATAGCGCTGATCTGCCCGATGTTCCCCGCGGAACCTCACCATTACTGATGGATGTCGACGGCGACGGACGCGACGACCTTCTTCTCCAATTGCCGGAAGGACTGTTCTGGTTCGCCAACCTCACACAACCTTCGACCACGGTCATGGAGATCCCCGAGATCGAGACCTTGTGCCTCTACGGAGATCCATATCCTTTGCCCGAGGTCACGCCTTCAGGTGGTCGTTGGAGCGGACAGTGGGTGATCGACGATGTGTTCTACCGGACCAACCTTACCAACGGCGGCAATTTCACACTGGGCAACACGCTCTATGGTCCGGAGGGATGCCCCACCGCAGCGAGCACCGTGGTGAGCGTGATCTCCGAGCCCGCTGTTTTCCCTGCGATCGGGGAGCCCATTTGCTCAGGTGATGGCCCCGTGGCGCTCACCTCCGAACCGGCGAACACGGTTTGGTCCGGTCTTCAGAACGGCAACATACTCGACCCTGCCACATACACCGGGAACACCATCGTTTGCTTGTTCGCTGATAACACTGGAGCGGAGTGCGTAACGGTCTTCAATGCAACAGTATGGACCACCCTGCCGGCGCAGATCGCGGCGGCAGGGCCCTTCTGTATTACGGATGGCACACAGTTGATCACCGCAGCCCAGGCCCCGCCTATTGGTCAGGTGTGGAGCGGCGATATCGCCGGTTTCAACTCCGCTGGGGCCAGTTTCGTGCCGTCGCAAGGTGCTGGCACATATTCAGTGATCCTAACAACAGAACCCACTGGCCCACAGCAGTGCGTAGGCTCCGACACCCTGTTGATCACGGTCAGCGACGATATCCCTGAAGTGAATATCCAGCCCTTGCCGGTGATCTGTGCCGAAGGTGCAGCCTTCCAACTAAGCGGTGGCTTCCCTGAGGGTGGTATCTGGAGCGGCCCCGGCATTGCCAATGGCTTCCTCGACCCCAACACGATCCTACCCGGCAGCAGTCCGGTGGCCTATAGCTACCGCGCTCCCGAAGGTTGTGCCTCCACTGCGTTCGCCTTCATACAACTGATGGATACGGTCTCTGTGAACTCCAATGCGCCCGACCTCCAGTTCTGTACCGTGGATGAGGCTGTGCAATTCACTGCCTACCCTACTGGTGGTGTATGGGGCTTGCCGATCGGAGAGGACGGTATCATGCAACCCGCATCGCTCACAGCAGGTAGTTACCCTGTGCAATACACCTGGAACGGCCCCAACGGATGCGTTCTTGAGAATGTGGCGCTGGCCTTCGAGGTGTTGCCCGGGACTGCAGTGAGCATCGGCGATGTGGGCGTACTGTGTGATGATGGCAGCGCTGTTGTGCTAACGGGGTCGCACCCGGGTATATGGTCGGGCGTGGTGAGCGGCGAAGGAGAGAACGTGCTCTTCGACCCCACGGCCTTCGGTGCTGGCAACTGGATCGTGGCCCTCACGGCCGAAGAGGAAGGGCTCTGCCCCGGGACCGCACAAAGCACAATTGTGGTGGAGATCTGCACCGATGTGGAAGAGGCCATCTCGGCCACCCAGGCACTGCTGATGCCCAACCCGTTCAACGGACAGGCCACCTTGTTGCTGAACACGATCGGCAGCGCCACTGTGGAGGTCATTGATGTCACGGGCCGTAAAGTGCAGGAGTTCCGCACGGGAAGCGGTTCGAATGCCCTTACCATCGACCTGAAGGACAGCGTGAACGGCACCTACCTCATTCGCATCGGAACGACCACGGGTGTTGAAGTGATACGCGCGATAAAAGTGGATTGAGCGGCTTCTCGCCTGTTGCCCTCGGTGAACCAGCCTAACGGAACAAGACCCGGCGCTCCGCTCGCATCAGTGGCTCCACAGTTCGCCATGGGAGTGCGAAGGTCATCGGGTCGAGATCGTCAAGTGCCTGCTCCTCATGATTCGCACAGCGTGCGATATGGAAACGAAGTACGCCGGGCCCGACCGAACACCCCGATACATAGGGGCCACTGACCGCATGTTCATCAAGACAGCGTTGGTATAGCTCGATACGGCTCTTCCTTACCTGTTGTTCCTCGTCCATGGTGACCGTGTCCGTTGCAACGGGATCCAGAGCGGCAGACTCTAAGACCAACTGGACAAGGTGAGCGGATACACGCTGGAACCAAAGCGTCTTCAAGGTGTCTTCCAGCGTGGCACGGCCGGTTGGAGTGAACAGTGAGTCGTAGCCTATGTAGGAACCGTCGCGCAGGTCATACAACAAGTGGTCGGTGAACCCTTCGCAGTAAACGCCGCATGCTTCCGCACTGAACTCCACTTCCACCACTTCGGGCAAAGGCCTGCGCACTTCCCACGACAGATAATTCAACCGTGGCAGCCAACCGATGATGGTATCACCCCACACCTTATCGAACAAATGACCGCCTGCCATGCTATCGCGGTCCACATCAAGCAGACGCAGGGCCAGGTCCCTATTGATATGCGATGCCTGCAGGGACCGCTCTGCGCTTACCAGCTCCGGGAAAGTGTACTCCTCGCGTGGTTCCCAGGGCTGTACCGCACGGATGGTATCCACATGCACCATGGGCTGGGCATTGCCCGTACAGCAAAAGCCACAGGCAACGATGACCGATCTCCACCGCATCAATCAAGCCCCAGTGTGATCTGCTTACCCGGCTCATAGCCGATCAGGGGATCCTCTGGCGAACGTTCAACATCGCCTGAGGCTTGCTGGCGTTTGAATTGCTTCATGGGACTCTCCTCCAGGCCTTCCTCTTCAGGCGCTTCCAGGTTGCCCACTTCTTCATCACTGATCAGCATGCCCTGGGTCTCCTCCAGTTCGGGCGTCATGGGCACGAACACGGGATCCAGCAGATCGAGGTCCTTAACCTTGAACGGTGTAAGGCGATTGCCCAAGGCCTTGACCCCTTTCACCGAAATGAACGCTTCGAGGTCCACCTCCTCATCCTCGCGCGGATTGCTGCGCTTGTCGAAGCTCATTTTCACTCGGGCATGCGGCACCAAGCTATGCACCACCAACTTGCTGTCGGGGTGTTCGGTGATGAACGACACCGCATCCTTCGCTGGTTCGACCAGGAAGCGCTTTACTTGGTACTGCTGCTTCTCGCCTTCCCAATACACGGCGCTGACGGCGGTCTTCGGGTCCCACTTCACCACGGTCAACGCATTGTCCGGGAAGTGTGTACTAAGAACGAAGGGGAACAGTTGGTAGGTACCGTTCGCCATGATCGCCAGGATGCGGTCCTCGCCGGAGAATCGGCCCAGGTAGCGACCGTGCCCGGTATCATTCAGGCGGCGTACGGTCTCATCGAACCAGATGGGAATGGCACCGAGCGTGCTGGCACCGCGTTCCTTCTGGGTGATCTTCTGCACAGTGTAGCGGGTGAGCAGGTTGCCCTTGCTGCCACGCCCCTTCACCGCCAGCTGAGCGAAGTCGATATCGAACTTGTTCTTGCGGATATTCGGTTTCGGGCGAAGCACCACGCTAACGGTCTCGCTAGCCCCATCGGGGTTGCAGGTGAAGTACTCCACACTACTTCCTGGCGCGCCACTGGTCAGGTCGTACTCCTTGTCACGCGTTACACCGGTAACAGCGAATCGCTTCATGTAATAGGGTCCTTTCGCACCGTCCTGATAGACCATGTGGTAGATGGTGCGCTCATCGTTCTTCTTGAAGACACCCACGTGAAGGATGCCCTTGCCGATGAACTTCTTGTCGGCCACCTTGGTCACGAGCATGGTACCGTTCACCCGGAACACGATGATGTCGTCGATCTCCGAGCACTCGTCCACGAACTCGTTGTTGCGCAGGCTCCAGCCCATGAAGCCCTCTTCGCGGTCCAGGTAGAGCTTCTTGTTGGCCACGGCCACCTTGGCGGCTACGATGGTATCGAAGGTGCGCAATTCGGTGCGGCGTTCGCGGCCGGCGCCATACTTCTTCTTCAGTTCCTTGAAGTAGTCCACGGCATGGTCCACCAAGTGGTCCAGCTTGTGTTGTACCTCTGTGATCTGGTTGTCCAACTGCTTGATGTGCTCATCGGCCTTGAAGCTGTCGAACTTCGAGATGCGCTTGATCTTGATCTCCGTGAGGCGTATGATGTCCTCCTGGGTCACCGCGCGTTTCAGCTCCTTCACATACGGTTTCAGGCCTTTGTCGATGAACTCCAACACCTGCTCCCAGGTCTCGGCCTCCTCGATCTTGCGGTACACCTTCTTCTCGATGAAGATGCGCTCCAGCGAAGCGAAGTGCCACTGTTCGGCCAATTCGCCCAGCTTGATCTTCAGCTCCAGCTCGAGTAGGTGTAGCGTGTTCTCCGTGCTGATCCGCAGCAGTTCCTTCACGCCTACGAAACGCGGCTTGTCGTTCTCGATCACCACGGCGTTGGGAGCGATGCTCACTTCGCAATCGGTGAAGGCGAAGAGCGCATCGATGGTGGTATCGGGGCTTACGCCTGCGGCCAGGTGAATGAGGATCTCGGCGTTCTCGGCCGTATTGTCCTCGATGTGGCGGACCTTGATCTTCCCTTTCTCGTTGGCCTTGATGATGCTCTCGATGAGCGAGGTCGTGGTCGTACCAAAGGGGATCTCGTGGATCACCAAGGTCTTGTTGTCCTCCTTGCGGATGCGAGCCCTGCAACGGATGCGGCCTCCACGCTCGC
>CAZQFG010000126.1:0-8567 GCA_964592515.1 uncultured Chryseobacterium sp.
GCCTCTACTTCGCCGGCGACCTCGGCACGAACTACACCCCGCTCATCGCCTGGAACGACCCCGGCGAACAACCGCTCACCGGGGGCCTCATCACCTGCGACCATGGCAAGGGGCGCTTCATCTACACGGGCATCAGCTTCTTCCGGCAGTTGCCAGCGGGCGTGCCGGGAGCGTATCGATTGTTCGCGAACTTGATCTCGCCGAGAGATCACGGCAATAAATGATCAATGGCCAATTACCTATGTCCAATTGGGACGTGATCGGTCAATTGGACATACGACATTGATCCTTGGACATTGGATAGTCCTTCACCCTCCGCAGACCACCTGAACACCCCCGCCCCTACCTTCACCCACTCAGCATACTCCCTTCCATGAGCGACGTAGTGGCCACCACGGCTCCCCTCGTTTCCAACCTCGCTGAACACCTCATCGGCTCGGAGATCATCCGCATCGGGGGCGAGATCAACGCCCGCATCGCGCAAGGCGAGAAGATCCACAACCTCACCATCGGCGACTTCAGTCCTGCCGTGTTCCCGCTACCGGCCAAGCTGAACACCTTGATCCAGCAAGCCTACGCGGAAGGGCACAGCAACTACCCGCCCGCCAACGGCATGGCCGAGCTGCGCAAGGCGGTGAGCGACTACATCCAGCGTGGACAAGGGCTCGCCTACAGCCCGGACGAGGTGCTGGTCGCCGGTGGTGCGCGCCCGCTGATCTACGCCACCTATAAGGCGCTCGTGGATCCTGGCGACAAGGTGGTATACCCCGTGCCCTCATGGAACAACAACCACTACGCCTACCTGCACAGCGCTGAAAAGGTGGAGGTGCAGGCCTCGCCGGAGAACCGTTTCCTGCCGACCGCCGATGACCTGCGCCCGCACCTGGCCGATGCCGCGCTGCTGGCCCTGTGCTCCCCGCTGAACCCCACGGGCACCTCTTTCACCCGCGAACAACTGGAGGAGATCTGCGACCTGGTGATCGAAGAGAACGCACGCCGCGTGGGCCGCAAGCCGCTGTACATGATGTACGACCAGATCTACCAGGAACTGGTGCTGGGCGATACTGTGCACGTGGACCCCGTTTCGCTGCGCCCCGAGATGCGGCCCTATGTCATTTACGTCGACGGCATCTCCAAATCGCTGGCCGCCACCGGTGTGCGCGTGGGCTGGGCCTTCGGACCTGCGATGGTGATGAAAAAGATGGCCGCGATCCTGGGACACGTGGGTGCCTGGGCACCCAAGCCCGAGCAGTTGGCCACCGCCCGTTTCCTGAATGATACCGAAGCCTACAACGCCGCCGTGCAGCAGCATCGCCGCATGGTGACCGAACGGGTGAGCGGCTACTACGAGGGCTTCATGCAACTGAAGGCGGAAGGCTTCCCGGTGGATGCCATCCCCGCGCAAGGCGCCATGTACCTCACAGTGCGCATCGGGATCGTGGGCCGCAAAACAACGGATGGTAAGGTGCTGGCCAATGCTTCGGACGTGACCTACTACCTGATCGAAAAGGCCGGTGTGGGGCTGGTGCCTTTCCTGGCCTTCGGCTGCGGTACGGACAACGACTGGTTCCGCGTTTCGGTGGGAACGACCAAGGTGCAGGAGATCCCGACGGTGATGGAGGGATTGCGGAGGGCGATGGCGGAATTGCGTTGATCGAGGGGGACATGGTGAATGACGAATGGTCAATGGAAAATGGTCCCCACGCGGGCATTCCCCATTCGCCTTTCAACAATTCCCATTCACCAGTATAACCTGATCGATGCACTGGCTTGACTGGACCATCCTCCTAGGAACACTTGGCTTCATTGTGGGCTATGGTGTGTGGAAAACGCGCAGCGGCAACACCAGCGCGGACTACCTGCGCGGCGGCGGCGATGAACGCTGGTGGGCCGTGGGGCTTAGCGTGATGGCCACGCAGGCCAGTGCGATCACCTTCCTCAGCACGCCGGGTCAGGGCTACCTCGACGGCCTGGGCTTCGTGCAGTTCTATTTCGGCCTGCCGCTGGCCATGTTGGTGATCAACCGCGTGTTCATCCCGCTCTACTACAAGTGGAAGGTGTACACGGCCTACGAGTTCATCGGCAAGCGCTTCGATGCGCGCACGCGGCTGCTCACGGCGGGGCTCTTTCTCATCCAGCGCGGATTGGCGGCCGGCATCACCATCTACGCGCCCAGCATCATCCTGAGCAAGGTGCTCCACTGGCCGCTCAGTTGGACCTGTGTGTTCATCGGCACGCTGGTGATCCTCTACACCACCACCGGCGGCGCCAAGGCCGTGGGCGTGACACACAAGCAGCAGATGGCCGTGATCTTCGGCGGGCTCTTCGTGGCCTTTGGACTGGTGGTGTGGTACCTGCGCGAGCACATCGGCTTCGTGGAAAGCCTGCAACTGGCGAGCGCGTTGGGTAAGACCCAGGTGATCGACACCAGCTTCGACCCCTCGAACAAATACACGCTGTGGAGCGGCCTCATCGGCGGCTTCTTCCTGCAGCTGGCCTACTTCGGTACGGACCAGAGCCAGGTGCAGCGCTACCTCAGCGGACAGAACGTGCAACAGGCCCAGCGCGGGCTGTGGATGAACGCGTTGCTGAAGATCCCCATGCAGTTCTTCATCCTGCTCACGGGCGTGCTGGTGTTCGTGTTCTACCTTTTCAATGCGGCGCCGGTGCACTGGAACAGCGCGAACGTGGAGGAAATGCAGAATGCACTCACCGCAAAGACGCAAAGCGCGCAAAGGGAACACGACGCGACGGAAAGCCACGGACTCTTTCAAAGCAATGGCACCGTCGACCCTGCGGGTCGACCCTTGAATATTCTTGACCAACACGCAACCAATACCGCCGCGATCGCCTCAGCTGCCAATGCCTGGGTGACCGCACACCGCACCGGGCAACCCACGGACAACGAACAACTGACCGCCGCACTTGCCGAGGACACGAAGCTGCGCGAAGCCTATCGCGCCGAGGTGAAGGCCTCCCTTCCGGCTGCCGAATCCAACGACAAGGACTACATCTTCATCACCTTCATCATGGACCACATGCCCATCGGGATCATCGGGCTGCTGCTGGCCATGATCTTCAGCGCGGGCATGAGCAGCACCAGCGCGGAGCTTAGCGCGTTGGCCACGACGAGCGTGGTGGACGTGGTGAAGAAGGAACGGACGGACGGTGAGCAGGTGCGCGCCACAAAGTGGGCCACGGTGCTCTTCGGGTTGCTGGCGTTGGCCTTCGCGGCGCTGTTCTCGCTCTTCGAGAACCTCATCCAGGCGGTGAACATCATCGGCTCGCTGTTCTACGGCACCATCCTGGGCATCTTCCTGGTGGCCTTCTTCCTGAAGCGGGTGAGCGGAACGGCGGTGTTCATCGCAGGCCTCGTGTCGCAGGTGCTTGTGCTGCTCCACTTCGCGTTGGACAAATTGAATGTATATGCCGTTGCCATGCCCGATGGCACGATGCACGACCCCCTTGAGCTTGCCTTCCTGTGGTACAACCTGATCGCGCCGGCGATCGTGGTGGTGTTGGCGGTCATTTTGCAGCGCGTGATCCCTGCCGCCCCGAAGTCTTGATCTCGACCAAACGCAGCTCTTGATCGACGGAAGGAACACCCATGGATCGGACATCCAATAATGGTGGACCGATCATCCGGAAGATGGCGTAAGATCGTTCGGCATCCACAAGCTGAATGTTACATTTGTGTTCTCACTTAGAAATCCCAACAAAACCCAACCTGATGAAGAAGACCTTACTCTTCGGACTTTTTGCAGGAGTTGCCACCATGGGCATGGCCCAAAAGAACGTGGGCACCGCCCGCCTGCTGGAGCCACTGCGCAACGATGGCAGCCGCGCTGTGGACACCGTTTACATGAGCAGTCTCGACACGGGTAACCCGGCTGTTTATGGCGTGACCGACAACGGCGGCTACATCCTGGGTACCAACTCCTATGGCGACAAGGCCAAGGCCCAGCAGTTCCTGCTCGATGGCCCCGCTGGTGCCACCGAGATCCTGTTCTGGTTCGGCGCCAAGAGCGCAGCTTCAGGCAGCCCCACTTCTGTCATCAATTGCAACCTGTATGCATTGAATGGCCCCGGTGAGACCACTTCCGGTGCAAGCAACTTCGCTCCTGGCACTGTTCTGGCGAGTGTTGAGTTGAACATCGCAGACGTTGACACCAGCAGCACCCTGACCTTTACCTCCGCCCTCTTCCCGAACACCGTGTTCGTGGGCACCGAGTTCGCAGCGGGTTTTGACTTTTCGACCCTGGCCACCGAGGATTCCATCGCGCTGGTGAGCACCACCGACGGTGAAGTTCAGTTCGGCGAGTTCACCTGGGAAAAGTGGAGCGACGACACGTGGTACACCCTCCCCGCCGCTGGTTGGGGCTCTGGTGCTTTCGACGTGGATTGCTTCATCTTCGTGGTGATCGACGACGGATTCGTGGGTGTTGGCGAGAACGCCTCCATGAACAACAGCCGCCTCAGCTTCCTGAACGGCAACATCAGCAACGGCACCGTGCTCCTGAGCTACGATGTGGTTGAGGCTGGCCGCATGAACCTGGTGGTGCACAACAGCAACGGCCAAGTGGTGGCTGAAGAAGCTTTCGGCGCACAGGGCGTAGGCAACTACAACTACACCCTCAGCACCGAGGGTTGGGCCGCTGGCAACTACTACGTGACGATCAAGAACAACGGTCGTCCGTTGACCAAGAAGCTGGTGGTGCGCTAAGCCGTAACGCCAACCGCATAAAAGGGCCGTTCCGCAAGGAGCGGCCCTTTTGCATTGGCCCCTACCTTTCGGCATGGCGAAATGGGACCTGAAGGGAAAGAGGGCATTGGTGACCGGTGGCACACGCGGCATCGGTGCGGCCACGGCGGAGGAATTGCGCTTGCTGGGAGCCGATGTGATCCAGGTTTCGCGCACTACACCGGACGGCCCTCATGCCATTCGCGCAGACGTGACCCACGCTGCCGATCGTGGCAAGATCACGAACGCCATTGCAGAGCGTTGGGGCGCTCTGGACCTGCTGGTGAACAATGCTGGCACGAACATCCGCAAGCCGTGGGCTACGATGGATGCCACGGAACAGAGCACGGTCATCGACACGAACCTGCTGGGGCCGGCCGAACTGCTGCGCCAATTGCACCCCTTGTTGAAGAAGGGCGAACGCCCTGCCGTGGTGAACGTGGCCAGCGTGGCCGCCCTTGTGGATGTGGGCAGCGGCGCGGCTTATGCGCTGAGTAAGGCTGCCTTGCTCCAATTGACGCGCAGCCTAGCGGTGGAATGGGCGGCGGAGGGCATCCGTGTGAACGCCGTGGCCCCTTGGTACATCCGCACGCCGCTCACCGAGCCTGTGCTCTCACAACCCGATCGCATGGAACGGATCTTGTCGCGGACCCCCATGAAACGAGTGGGGACACCGGAAGAGGTCGCTGCGGCCATCGCCTTCCTGTGCATGGACAAGGCCTCCTTCATAACCGGGCACTGCCTTGTGGCCGATGGCGGATTCCTGGCCCTTGGCATGTGAACCATGATGGGGCGCTGGCACATACTTGCGGCTGCCATGAGTTTCACGCTTTCCGTGTCCGGTCAATCTCCCATTCCCGTTCTACAGCCTACGCTTGGCGATACACCCGACCTCTCCCCTGCCCAGTTCGCCTTGTTCGACAAGTACATGAAGGCGATGCAACCGGAGGTGGAATTGAGCACCACGGAACAGGCGTGGTTCGACTCCATGTACTACGCGGTCGGGGAAACGCGTGAAAGTCCCTGCCAGGTGATCGGGATGGAATGCAGCTGGTACTGCGGTGGGGGGCCGGACAGCATATGGGCCACATCATCGCTGCCGGCCCTAGGCAAGCACTCCTATGGACCGGCGAACGCCCACGATCTGGACTATTGCACGGCCTGGAGCGAAGGGGTCCCGGGCCCGGGCATTGGTCAATCCATCACCTACCGTTTCGTGCCGGAAAGTCCGCGGCTGCATACGATAAAGATATCCAATGGCCTGGTGACCAGCGAGACCAGCTGGCGAGCGAACAACCGCGTGAAGCGACTGCTCATTCTGGAGAATGATACGATAGTTGCCGAGCTGCATCTGGCCGACTCCATGGCCGACCAGGAATTCACATTACCCCGGCTGTTCGGAAAACGCGCGGACGGACTGCCCATGGACCTCACATTCACCATCATGGAGGTCTATCCCGGTGAGCGCTTCGATGACACGGTGATCACTGAGATCTGGTTCGATGGTACGGACGTGCATTGAGTGGACCGAAAATGAGAAGCCCTCCTTGCGGGAGGGCTCCTCGATCCGATCCGACCTGTATCACTTCTTCTGCATCCACTCTTCGATGCGCTCCTTGTTCATCTTCACATAGCTGGCATCCTCCTCCTTGCGGGCGAGCTCCATGCTCTCATTGGCGGTGGCAATGGCCTCCTTGGTCTTACCGTTCGCGGCCTGGCAAAGAGCAAGTGTATACAGCGTCCAGTACTTCTTATCCATGCTCACGGCTTTCTCCGCCCAGATCAACGCATCGGGCAGCATCAGGCCTTTGTCCACACAATAGCGAGCGCAACGGTGATAGGTGCTCGGCTTGATCTCGGGCTGGGCCATGGCTTCCTTGATGTTGGCCAAGGCCTGCTCCGTGGCATCAGCCTCCAGCTTCACACGCACCAAGGTGTTCTCCCAACGCAGTTCCAGGAAAGCCCTATCGTCCTTCACATCCGCGAACCCGATGGTGAAGGTCTCGGTTATTTCGCACTTGGTCGCACCCACCTTGAACTGGAGCACATCCTCCTCGGGTTTGCGGTCGCCTTCGCCCCACAGCTCCGTGTTCTTGTTGAGGATCACCACCCACGCCTCGGGGTTGGGAATGGTGAACAACGAGTACTTGCCTGCTTCCACCTTCTGGCCTTCGAACACCACGGGAGCATCGAACTCGATGATGGTGTTGAGGTTGGCCCCCGTACGCCACACCTTACCATAAGCCACCAGATCACCAAAGACCTGACGGCCACGGGCGCTGGGACGTGAGTACTCCACCTTGACGGTAGTGAGGCCGATGATCTGCTCCTCCTTGCCGATGGGGCTGGGCTGGGGCAGTTTCTGTGCGTGAACGATACCACCGGCAAAAAGGGTGGCGATGAAAAGAATGTTCTTGATCATGTTCGGGAGGTTTGGACTTCCACGAACACCCGAGTGTGACGGATGGTTCGAGGAGGGCCTAAGTTACCTCGTCGAACTAGATCAAGCCACCTTCAAGCTGGAAAGGCGCGAACGATCGAACTTGTCGCGGGCATAGCTCAGCGTAACGCGCAGCTCGGCCGGACGTTCAGGCGAGCCCGGCATCTCGTACATGGCGTCGGTCATGATGGCCTCGCAGATGGACCGCAGACCACGTGCCCCGAGCTTGTAATCGATGGCGCGCTCGACGATGAAATCGAGCACCTTCTTATCGAAGCTCAGCTTCACCTTGTCCATCTCGAACAGCTTCACATACTGCTTCACCAACGCGTTCTTCGGTTCAGTGAGGATGCGACGGAGGCTTTCCTTATCCAGCGGATCGAGGTAAGTGAGCACCGGGAAGCGACCAATGAGCTCTGGGATGAGCCCGTAGCTGCGGAGGTCCGTGGGACTTACGTACTGGAGCAGGTTCTCCTCGTTGATGCGGCCTGAGTCCTTGCTGGCGCTATAGCCCACGGCACTGCTCTTCACACGGCGGGCGATGATCTTCTGGATCCCGTCGAACGCCCCACCACAGATGAACAGGATGTTGCGCGTATCCACTTGGATGAGCTTCTGCTCGGGATGCTTGCGGCCGCCCTGGGGAGGTACGCTCACGGTAGCCCCTTCCAACAACTTCAGCAGGGCCTGCTGTACACCCTCGCCACTAACGTCGCGCGTAATGCTCGGGGTGTCGCTTTTCCGGCTGATCTTATCGATCTCATCAATGAACACAATGCCGCGTTCGGCCTTGGCCACATCGTAATCGGCGGCTTGCAGCAAACGGCTGAGGATGCTCTCCACATCCTCACCCACGTAACCCGCCTCGGTGAGCACTGTGGCATCGGCAATGGCGAAGGGCACGTTGAGCATGCGGGCGATGGTCTTCGCGAGAAGCGTTTTTCCGCTACCCGTTTCGCCAACCAGAATGATGTTGCTCTTCTCGATCTCCACATCATCCGATGCGGACGCAGGCTTTTGGAGCAGGCGCTTGTAGTGGTTGTAAACCGCCACGCTCAGCACCTTCTTGGCATCCTCCTGACCAATGACGTACTCATCCAGGAAGCGTTTGATGTCGGCAGGCCGCTGGAGAATGAGGCTGCCCTCCATCTCATTGCGGGTGCGCTGGTTCAGCTCCTCGCTGATGATGTTCTGGGCCTGGGTGATGCAGCTGTCGCAAATGTGCCCGGTGATACCGGCAATGAGCACATTGGTGTCCTGCTTATCGCGGCCACAGAACGAACACTTGATCTCTTTCTTGTCCATGGGAGGGATACCAGCGCCCCGATACGATGCAAGGGGCAAAAGTGTTGCAAGATAAGGCGAAGGCCGGGGGCTTCCGCCCCC
>CAZQFG010000127.1:0-8463 GCA_964592515.1 uncultured Chryseobacterium sp.
GTGCATAACTTTATCGCGAACGGGACGTAGGACCCATTGTTGAACACAGCACCCGCACGAGCCATGAGCACCGACGTGAAGAAAGCCCTCCAAGGCGGCGAATTCCTGATCCGCACCAGCGAACCGAACGACATCTTCATTCCCGAGGAGTTCAACGAGGAGCAGCGCATGATCGCGCAGAGCGCACAGGAATTCCTGGAGCAGAACGTGTGGACGCAGCTGGACCGCATCGACTCCTTGGAGGAAGGGCTGATGCCGAGCCTGCTGGATAAAGCGGGCGAACTGGGGCTGCTGGGCATTTCGGTGCCAGAGGAACTGGGCGGCTTCGGCAAGGACTTCGTGACCACCATGTTGGTGACCGAGGTGACCGGCGCCGGGCACAGCTTCAGTGTGGCGATCGCGGCGCACACGGGCATCGGCACCCTGCCGATCCTGTACTACGGCAACGAGGCACAGCGCAAGAAGTACATTCCGAAACTGGCCACGGGCGAATGGAAAGCCTCGTACTGCCTGACCGAACCGGGTGCGGGCAGCGATGCCAATAGCGGCAAGACCAAAGCGGTGCTGACGCCGGACGGCAAGCACTACGTGATCAACGGGCAGAAGATGTGGATCACCAACGGCGGTTTCGCGGACGTCTTCACGGTGTTCGCCAAGATCGACGACGATGAGAACCTGACGGCCTTCATTGTGGAGAAGGACTTCGGCGGTATCACGCTGAACCCCGAGGAGAAGAAGATGGGCATCAAGGGCAGCAGCACACGGCAGGTGTTCTTCAACGATTGCAAGGTGCCGGTGGAGAACATGCTCAGCGAGCGGCAGAACGGCTTCAAGATCGCGGTGAACATCCTGAACATCGGCCGCATCAAGCTGGCCGGTGCGGCGCTGGGCGGTGCAAAGGCCGTGGTGGACCAGAGCGTGAAGTACGCCAACGAGCGCATCCAGTTCGGCAAGCCGATCAGCGCGTTCGGCGCGATCCGCCAGAAGCTGGCCGATCAGGCCACCTATTGCTACGTGGTGGAAAGCGCCACGTACCGCTGCAGCCATGACATGGAACGCGCGATCGAGGACCTGAAGGCCGGTGGCGCGGACCACGCGAAGGCGCTGCTGAAAGGCGTGGAGCAATACGCCGCTGAGGCCGCGATCCTGAAAGTGGCAGGTAGCGAATGCCTGGACCACGTGGTGGACGAGGGCGTGCAGATCTATGGCGGCATGGGCTACAGCGCCGAAAGCCCCGTGGAGCGAGCCTACCGCGACAGCCGCATCAACCGGATCTTCGAGGGAACGAACGAGATCAACCGCATGCTCACGGTGGACATGCTGCTGAAGCGTGCGATGAAAGGGCAACTGGACCTGATGGGCCCGGCGATGCAAGTGGCCAGCGAATTGATGGGCATCCCTGACATGCCGGAACCCGACGATAGTCTGCTCGGCGATGAGAAACGCATGGTGGCGAACTTCAAGAAGGCCGTGCTGATGGCCGCCGGTGGCGCCGCGCAGAAGCTGGGCCTGGAACTGGCGAAGCACCAGGAGACGCTGATGCACATCGCCGACATGGTGATCGACACCTATCTGGCCGAGAGCGTGCTGCTGCGCACCCTGAAGCTGGCCGAGATGAAAGGTGCCGCGAACGTGCCCGAGCAGATCGCGATGTGCCAGTTGTACATCCACGATGCTGCGGACCGCATCCATAAGTACGCCAAGGAAGCCGTGAACAACTTCGCGGAAGGCGACGAGCGCCAGGCGATGTTGATGGGTGCAAAGCGGTTCAGCAAGAACACGAACCTGAACACGGCGGAGCTGCGCAAGGCGATCGCGAAGAAGATGATCGCGGAGGGGAAGTACTGCTATTGAACGTTCACCGCAAAAACGCCAAGGGCGCCAAGGAGAGATCCAAGGCGCCCTTTCTCATTCATGGTCCTGCAGCAGGTTGGCGAACTCCAAGGTCGCGTTCCATAGTACCCAGGCATCCCTGGATATGGATCATCGTCATCTGAACGGAACGTTGTCATGTTGCGCTGGCACGGTTCTTTCTCACGAGCAGTACATACTTGACCGCGTACTTCCGAGTTGTTCAACTACCAACCGATCGATCATGCTGCGCACCTACATCGTCCTGGCCTTCATGGCCACAGCCGCCATCACGATCGCGCAAGACCGCGAAGTGGTCATCCATTTCGCCAATGGCAGCACCCGTCCCGACGCCGAGGGAACGAGACAACTGAAGGACCTATGCGGCACCACGGAGGGTCAGCTCACATGCATCATCATTGGCCATTCCGATGATCGGGGCACCACGGCACTGAACGAAGAGCTGGCATTGGAACGGGCCCGAAGGGTGGCTTCGATGTTGGGCGAGCAATGCCCGGACCTGAGCGCTGCCAGCGTCACTGGGGCCGGAGGGCGGGAGCCAATGGCGACCAATGATACCGAAGCCGGTCGTGCCATGAACCGGCGTGTAGTGGTGCGCCTACAACCTGTCCAAGCACCCGTCGAAGCGGCTGTAGTATTCCCTCTTGCAGTGCATCAACATGCACGCGTAACGCCATTGATGCCCGGTGCCGACAAGCCGCGCGAATGGCACCGGGTGGACCCAACCCGGCCGATCGAGGTGAGCATGACCGACGGCACCGTGGTGCGCATTCCAGCGAACAGTATGGTGCATGCCGATGGGCGTGCCGTGGAAGGCCCGGTGGACCTTAGTTATCGCGGTTTCCTGGACCCTTGGGAAGTGGTGGCCTCGGGAATACCCATGCACTACGGCAACGGTAACGGGCTTGCGCATTTTGAAACGGCCGGCATGTATGAACTGTATGCCAGCCAGAACGGGGAGCCTGTGCAGATGCGCCCAGGCACCCCCATCACGCTTGAGACCGATGGTCCCGAAGTGACCGATGAATATGGTGCCTATGCGCTGAACACGAACACAGGCGAATGGGAACTGGCCGGGCAACTGCTGGGAGGAGAGACCCGACCGATACCGCGCAACAGCAGGGCCGTGAGCGAATACAACCGCACCCTGCGCAGACTGCAAGCCGCTCCCGATAGCCTGACCTTCGATCAACGCCAAGCTTCGCCGGACTACTGCTATATGAGCCGCTACACACCAACACGGAAGCCATACGAGTATGACGACGGGGAATACATTTCACCCTATGCCGAGAAACAGATACCGGCCGTAAACCTCACACTGGACAAGCAGTACTCGCGCAAACACAAGGTGATCGCGTTCGACGTGCACAGCGGCGCGCAACGGCATCCTGAAATGCGGGCCTTCGACAACAGCGTTCAATGGATCTACCAAGGCCCCATGGACCGCAAGACATTCCGGCGAACAGTGGTGCGCAAGCACTACTACCAGGATGTCGCATTCCACGCCACAGGAGATGCTTCCGGGGAGATCCGCCTGAAGGACCGTGGTCAGTGGTCCGCACTCCCGGTGGAGCTACGCGACCTTCACGCAAAAGAGGACGCCACAACGGAAAAAGTGAATGCGGCCATGGCCCAGTACGAGAAGCGCTTGGAACGAAAGCGCAGGAGCTTCGACCGCGATGTAGTGCGCAACGTGGAACGCACCAACAGAAGGCGCGACCGCTTGCTCACAGAGGCCTATACCAAGGCTCAACGTTACATGGATTCCACGGAGATTGCGATGGGCCAACAGGACTTCGACCAGTACGCGCTGCTGGCACAAGCGAACACTGGAACTGCCGACCAACGCGACAACGCCTACATCTACTCAAGGCGCCCCACCTTCGCCATGCCCGGTTTCGGCATTTGGAACTGCGATCGCATGGTGCCCATTCCGTTGGTCGAGGTCCCCGTGCAAGTGATCGCCGAAGGCGGCAACACCATGAAGTGGGTGAAAGCCTATGGTGTGCCGGCGCGTGGCCGGGCCGTGATCACCTATTGGAACAATGATGGAAAGCCTGTTCAGCCCATGCGCCTAAGCCCCAATGTGGAGCGCATCATCTTCGTGGATGCGGACCGGCGAATGATGGTGGCCGATGTTCCGGGCGGTGTGCGCAAGGCGAAGCAACGGCTGGTGCTGACGGCCGAGCAACTGGCCCAGCCCAGCGACGTTTCGCTGCTCTCGCAACTGGCGCAAGGCTTCTGAGCGCAGGCCAGCGTGGGTTGCGGAATGTATCTTCACCACATGCGATGGCTCGTTCTCATGGCCCTGCTTGGTCAGGCCGAACTGCACGGCCAGCAGTGGATACAGCTCGAGGACTTTCCCGGTAATGCGCGCGATGATGCTGCCGTGTTCACCCTTTCGGACCAGATCTACGTGGGCACTGGCATGGACCAGGGATTCCAGCTGACCAACGACTGGTATTCCTTCTCCCTGTCCTCGCAGACCTGGAGCCCTGCTGTGGCATTACCGGCAACAGGCAGGCAATACTGCAGTGGCTTCACGCTGGAACAGATCGGATTCCTGTTCGGCGGTGTGGATGCGAACGGCCCGTTGAACGAACTCTGGCAGTTCGATGCATCCACCGGCCAGTGGACATCCCGGGCGGCATTGCCAGCACCGGGCAGATATGCGAGCGCGGTGATCATAGGGGACAATGCGGCCTACATCTGCGGTGGTCTTTTGGCCGGAGGAGCAGCCACCAACGAGGTGTGGCGCTACGACCGCATTACCAACACCTGGTCGCCACGTGCACCAATGCCCGGACCAGCAAGGCACCGCGCCAGCAGCATGTATAACATGGTGGTAGGCGGTGCGGATGCCACCGGCCAGGCACTGGATGATGTGCTTGCCTACGACGAGAGCACCGATGCGTGGAGCGTGCGGCCCTCCCTACCTGCGCCCCGCTATGGTTCATCGAGCGCCGAGAACCTGCTGCTCTGCGGGGCCAGTTCAAGCTCCCAGTACTACAGCGGGGTGTTCGTCATGGACCTCAACTCGGGGAACTGGAATGGCACATTGCTCCCCGACTTCCCGGGCGGACCGCGCAAAGGCGGCATCGCCGCCGTGGATGTCAACATCGCTGACGTTGGGATCATCTTCTATGGCCTCGGGGTGGATGCCACTGCGCGCCACAACGATTGGTGGATGCTCATCCATTCCACAGGCATCAGCGAGACACACGGCAGGACCACCACAGTGTACCCGGTGCCCACCACCACTTACCTCATGGCCGAGCTCCCGATAAGCTGGTCGACCTATTCCTACCATGTCGTGGACAATACGGGACGGACATTGGTGGAAGGCCTTGGTACGCGCGGCGAAGGCATCCATGTTGCCGCCTTGCCGGCCGGCCGATACGAGCTGCGGATGATCACCAACGGCGAACGGTTACGCGCACCTTTCATCAAGCTGCCCTGATGCACTTCCTCTCGCCCGAACTGGAGCACTATGCTGAACTGAACACAGCATCCGAACCGGAGTATTTGCGCGATCTGGCGCACGAAACACGTACCACGGTGGACATGCCTGTGATGCTCAGCGGACACCTGCAGGGCCGCTTCCTCAGCATGATGAGCAAGCTGCTGGCGCCACGACTGATCCTGGACATTGGCACCTTCACCGGCTACAGCGCGCTGTGCATGGCCGAAGGGCTGGCACCGGACGGGGTGCTGCATACGATAGACATCAAGACACCACTGGCATCGCTGGTGGACCGGTATGTGCGCAAGGCCGGGTTCCAAAAGCACATCCACCAGCATGTGGCGCCCGCCCGGGAGGTGATCCCACGCATCGCAGGGACCTTCGACCTGGTGTTCATCGATGCGGACAAACAGAACTACTGCACGTATTTCGACCTGGTGGTGGACCGCATGCGACCGGGCGGACTGATCATTGCGGACAATGTGCTTTGGAGCGGCAAGGTGTTGGCGCCCGACGAAGAACAGGACGGAGAGACGCAGGGCCTTGCGAAGTATGCCCAAAAAGTGAAGGTCGACCCGCGTGTGGAGAACCTTCTTCTCCCCCTACGGGACGGCCTGCTGGTGAGCCGCCGGAGGTGACGATCGTCAGGCACCCCGGCCTGTCGCATGGCGAACTTCAACCCGTCATGGAAGCACAACTATTCTACAAGGAATTGGGTCGCCTGCTTTACGCCATTGCGGCTGCCGATGGCACCGTTCAGGCCAAGGAACTGGCCACGCTGAAGCGCATCGTCAAGGAGGAGTTGGCACCCAACGAGGCGAGCACGGACCACTTCGGTACGGACCAGGCCTACATCACGGAATTCGAGTTCGAGGTGCTGGCCGAGCGCGATGCACCGGTGGACGAGGCGTTCGATTCGTTCGTGGCCTACATGGCGCGCCACCGGAACGATCTGGGCGAGGCGCGAAAGGCGCTGATCTACATGGCTGCGGACAAGGTAGCCACCGCGTTCCACGGTGTGGGCAAAAAGGAAATGCCCCTGATCATCGAATTGCACCGGCACCTGGAGCAGCACGCCTGAGGGCATCGCACGCTGCGTTATCTTGGGCCGTTGCCTTTCGGCCCCATGATCGACCTACGTTCAGATACTGTAGCCCACCCGACCCCGGCCATGCGCGAGGCCATGTTCCGCGCACCCGTTGGTGATGATGTGTTCGGCGAAGACCCCACTGTGATCGCATTGGAAGAACGCCTTGCCGCCTTGTTCGGCCACGAGGCCGGGCTCTATTGCCCCAGTGGCACCATGACCAACCAGATCGCCGTACGTGTGCACACACGTCCTGGCGATGAGGTGATCGGTGAAGAAGGCATGCACATCTACCGCTACGAGGGCGGCGGCATCATGGCCAACAGCGGGTGCAGTGTGAAGTTCGTACCCAACGACCGTGGGCGCTACACCGCCGAAGCCGTGGAGGCCTCCATCAACAACGCTTCTGACAGCTACGTGGCGCGTTCGCGGATGGTGAACATCGAGAACACGCACAATCGCGGTGGTGGCGCCATCTGGGACATCAACGAAGTGCTGCGGATAAAGCAGGTGTGCCAAAAGCATGGGTTAGCGTTGCACCTGGACGGAGCGCGCATCTTCAATGCCATGACCGTGGACGGGCGCACACCCGCGGAATGGGGAGCACCTTTTGATTCCATCAGTGTATGCCTGAGCAAAGGGCTTGGCGCGCCGGTGGGAAGCGTACTGCTGGGTAACGCCCCGTTCATTCGCGAAGCACGGCGGGTGCGCAAACGGTTCGGCGGCGGAATGAGGCAGGCCGGCTACCTCGCAGCTGCGGGTCTGTACGCACTGGATCATCATGTGGACCGCCTGCGGGACGACCATGACCGTGCCAAACGCTTGGGCCAGGCATTGGCCGAGCTCCCCTACGTGGCATCCGTGGCACCCGTTGCGACCAATATCGTTGTGTTCACCTTGAAAGACGGTGTTCGGGAGACCCATCTGCTCGAACTGCTGCGTGAACGCCAAGTGCGTGCGCTACCATTCGGGGCGGGCACCGTGCGCTTTGTCACCCACCTTGATGTGGACGACGAGCAGATCGAGAATGCCATCACCATCCTACAGGTACTCCGACCATGAGAATCCTGCTCCTTTCATTCACTGCCGCGCTTCTTATGGGCTGCGCGGCACCACTATACCTCGCCAAAGGCACCCACGACGGAGTTGAAGTGGCATACCGTTGGAGCCATCCGGCCAACAAGCCCAGTGAACTGCTTCTTCGTCTGAAGAACACCACTGAGAATGACAAGCAGATCGAACTGGTGATCGATGTGGCCTACCAGGGTCGCACGGTGGAAAGCCTCAGCGCGGACACCTGCATCAAGGCCGGTCAGGAGCTCAATGGGAAACTGAACGGTATCTACTTCATTCCCACACGTGTGACCACCCAGCAGATCAAGGATGGTGGAGTTGATCTGGACCTGACACGCACGACCGTAGCGCCTTGTGAGCGACCATGAGGAAACACCCTGTATCGGACCGCTGGTTGATGATCCTCTTCGGGGTGGTCATGTCCATTGGCATAGCCTATCTGATCTATGCATTGGTCAGCATCAACGACCGCGAGATAGAGCTCGCCGAACTGGCTTTGGAGCGCAACCAGCAGGTCACCAGCACACGTTACGATGCGCTGTTCCACATGGTGGAAGAGGACCTGCGGCAGGAAGCATTCGCCATTGCCCACTTGGACACGACGGAAACTGCTTCGGTGCTGAAGCGCTGGGAGCCACTGATCACCTCCCATTGGGACATTACGGCCATAAGGCTCGCCGATGAACACGGCAATGAGCTGGCCATGTTCCGTCATGGCGAACAGCTTCAATGGATGGAAACACGCGAGGGATCGCGAAACGTACCTCCATTAGTGACCGGTCTTACCAGGAATGCGGACCTCGTTGAAGCAGGGTTGGAGACCGCCATGGACCAGGACACGCTGCACGACCCGCGACAGCGGATGTGGTTCAGCCGAACGCTTTCCATCGGAAGCCAGGACCCCATTTGGTCGATCAGACGTGACTCACTACCAGGCAAGTCCATCCTACAAGTCTCCTATCTCATC
>CAZQFG010000128.1:0-8451 GCA_964592515.1 uncultured Chryseobacterium sp.
GGCTCCGCAGTGGATACGAATGCTGTGCGACCTGGCGATCAGGTGACCGTTTCCTATACGGGGCTGGTCCTTGAGGACGGACGGATCATCGATTCAACGGACAAGAACGGAAGCACGTTCAGTTGGACCTACGGGGACCCCGATCAGGTGGTGAAGGGATTGGAAGTGGCCGTGCGTTTGATGCGCGAAGGGCAGTCGGGCGAGTACATTTTCCCATCGGCTTATGCTTTCGGTGCACGTGGTGTTCCGGGCATTTTGGACCCATGGACCGCCATGCACTACACGGTGAAGTTGGAACGCGTACAGCGGAAACCGCTCGCAGGCAAGTAGCGCCTCGTTGTTCCCTAGGACCGCCCGAGGATGAACACGGCGGGGCGTTTTCCCAACACAGGCCGTTCATTCGCCCAGTCGCTGATGCGCTGCGTTACAGTGCTACCCTGCGGCTGCGTGATATCAATGGCGATGGTAAGCTCTGTGCCCGGTGCACAGGTCTGCAAGAGGTCGGCAAGTAGCGCGTCGTTGCGGTAAGGCGTTTCAATGAAGAGCTGTGCTGCACCTGTACGTAACGCATCCTGTTCGATCCGCTTGATGGCCTGTTTGCGCTCGGGTGGTTTCACGGGCAGGTAGCCGTGGAAGTTGAAGCGTTGTCCGTTCAACCCCGATGCGGCCAGTGCGAGCATCATGGAATTCGGACCGGTGAGCGCCTGCACCTTGATGCGCCTGCGGTGTGCGGCCCTGACCACCAGTGCTCCGGGATCGGCGATGCCGGGCATGCCTGCTTCGCTGATCACCCCGGCGTTGCGCCTACGCATACGATCCAGAAGTCGGTCCACTTCCTGCGGTGTGGTGTCCTTGTCCAAGCGCAGGATCTCCTGACCGGGCAGGTCAATGGCGGGCATCATGCGCCGGAGCATCTGGCGAGCGGTCTTCTCGTTCTCCGCGAACCATAATTGGATGCTCTGTGCAATGGCGATGTTCTCGGGGGGCAGTTGTTCCACGCCGCCGTGCTCACCGAGCCACACGGGCATCAGGTACAGGGTGCCTTCAGCGCTGTTGTGCAACATCGGTCAAGAGTGCATCAATGGCCTCGGTGAGCATGGCGTGCACATCGTCAAAGCCATCATCGCCACCGAAGTAGGGGTCCGGCACAGAGCGCAATGGGTGCGCCGGTGCGTGGTCCATGATCAGTCGTGCTTTGGCGGCCAGATCAGCATTGGGCGCCAGTGCAAGCATGTTCCGCAGGTTGTCCGCATCCATGGCCAGGATCACATCGAAGGCATGGTAGTCGTTCGCCGTGAACTGCCGTGCACGCAGGTCGCTGATGTCCATTCCCTTGCGCAACATGGCCGCTTGGGCACGACGGTCGGGGGCCTCACCCACGTGATAGTCGCTGGTCCCTGCCGAATCGGCGGTGATGCTGATGCTACGTTCACGGGCCATGTGGCGCAGGATGCCTTCGGCCATAGGTGACCGGCAGATGTTACCGAGGCATACGGTGAGGACCTTCATCTACACTGTGTTTGTGGCGCGAAGGTCGTTAAAACGTGAAAGCCTCCCGGAGGAGGCTTTCATGCTATTCGTTGTGTTCGGATCAATGCACGCTCAACTTCTTCTCGAGGTCCTCGAGGTAACTGCGGAACTGCTTGTCCGTTTCGTGCAGGTTGTTCACCGTGCGGCAGGCGTGCAACACGGTCGCGTGGTCCTTACCACCGCAGTGTGCACCGATGCTGGCCAGTGAGCTCTTCGTCATCTTCTTGGCGAAGTACATCGCTATCTGGCGGGCCTGCACCACTTCACGTTTGCGCGTCTTGCTCTTCAACAGTTCGATCGGCAGGTTGAAGTAATCGCACACCACTTTCTGGATGTAGTCGATGCTTACTTCGCGCGCCGTGTTCTTCACGAACTTGTCGATCATCTGCTTGGCGAGATCGAGCGTAACGGCCTTCTTGTTCAGCGAGCTCTGCGCGATCAGGCTGATCATGGCGCCTTCCAGTTCGCGGATGTTGGTGGTGATGCTGTAGGCCAGGTATTCCACCACTTCCTTGGGCAGGTCGATGCCCTCGGCGTACATCTTCTTTTCCAGGATGGCGATGCGCGTTTCGAGACCCGGCGTTTGCAGGTCGGCGCTGAGGCCCCACTTGAAGCGGGACAGCAGGCGTTGTTCCATGCCGGCCATCTCCACCGGTGCCTTGTCACTGCTGATCACCAACTGCTTGCCGTTCTGGTGCAGGTGGTTGAACACGTGGAAGAACACGTCCTGCGTCTTCTCCTTACCAGCGAGGAACTGCACATCATCGATGATGAGCACGTCCATCATCTGGTAGAACTGCGTGAAGTCGCCCACGGTGTTGTTCTTCACCGCTTCGATGAACTGTTGGGTGAACTTCTCGGCAGGAACGTAGAGGATGGTCTTGTCCGGATGGTTCTTCTTGATCTCGATCCCGATGGCGTGCGCCAAGTGCGTTTTGCCGAGGCCCACACCACCATAGATCAGCAGCGGATTGAAGGCAGTGCCACCGGGCTTCTGGGCCACGGCATAACCGGCACTACGGGCCAATCGGTTGCAGTCCCCTTCGATGAAGTTGTCGAAGGAATAGTTGGGGTTCAAGTGGCTCTCGACCTTGATCTTGCGCAGGCCGGGGATGATGAACGGATTCTTGATGGGGCTGTTCGCCACATCGATAGGCAGTGACACCGCTGGGTTCTTGGTCTCACGGGCATTGCTCGTGGGCACCTTCACCGTGTAGGGGTTCGCGTTCTGGAAACCGTTCTCCATGATGATGGAGTATTCCAGTCGTCCGTCGGCTCCCAGTTCCTTGCGGATGATCTTCTTCAGCAGACCGATGTAATGTTCTTCCAGCCATTCATAGAAGAACTGTGAGGGCACCTGGATGGTAAGCACATGGTCCTGCAGTTTCAACGCCTTGATCGGTTCGAACCAGGTCTTGAAGCTCTGCTGGCTAACGTTGTCCTTGATCACCTCCAGGCACCGTTCCCAGATCTTCTCGTGGTCCTTCTTCATGGATGGGTCAGCGAGTTACGGGTTGGTGGTCGGTGGTTGGTCCTTTCGATCGCATGCTGCACGCTGATGCAGTGTCTATCGGAAGGGTGGCAAATATGGATCGAAGAAAGTGAAAAAAAAACCTGGGGGATACTTGACGGAAAGGAAAATTTTGTTTGGAGCGGTGATTCCTGTGCTCGTGCTCGAAGCCTTGTCCCACGCGGCTTTGCGAAGATATAAGCATAACGGCGCGGACGCGGCTTCATGATGTGGTGGAACGTGAGCGGGGCCTTTGGTGAACGATCTATGAACAATGCCTGTGCAGATGCTGGGAATGGTTGAAAGTTACTGCATCGCGAGGCGCTTCACAACGAGTCCGGTCATTGTCAACGGATTACCTTGCCCAAGCCATGTTCATCCACGAAACAACCATCCGTGTCCGCTACGGTGAGACCGATCAAATGGGCTATGTATACTACGGCAACTATGCCGAGTTCCTCGAGGTGGCACGCGTGGAAGCCCTGCGGAGCTTGGGCTTTCCGTATATACGGTTGGAGGAGGAGGGCGTGATGCTGCCCGTGCACGACCTGCACATTACCTATCACCGCCCTGCGGGGTATGACGATGTGCTCACCATCCGGACACGTATCACATCGCTCCCCGGTGTGCGCATTGTGTTCGACTATGTTGTGTTGAACGAGGTCGGCGATCTGCTCTCCGAGGCATCTACCACGCTCGTGTTCGTGGACCGAGCCACCATGCGGCCGCGACGTGCTCCGCAGGAGCTGCTCGAAAGGATGCGGGGCTACTTCGAGTGATCGTCCGGCTGCACGTGAATGCCCTGTAGTGCCCACCGTTCGCGCGCTGCGGGCACAATGCTTAGTGGTAGTGCTATGGTCGCGTGGCAAAGCACATCGAACCGGCTGTCAAGCACCGATCCACCAAGGTCCGCCACTTCGCTTCGCAACTTGTCGAACTGCGCATAGCTACAGGTAAGGTGTACCAGGTCGGTCACAACACATTGTTTTGTGGTGCCTTGTTCAATGGCCGCGCGGGCCGCTTCGCCGTAGGCTTGCACCAACCCTCCCTTGCCCAGTAGGGTGCCTCCGAAATAGCGCACCACGACCACTGCGCTGTACGTGAGCCCAGCACCTTGCAAATGGCGCAGGATCGGCTTGCCCGCAGTGCCCGCTGGTTCGCCATCGTCGTTGGAGCGGTGCACCTCACCATGGTGCCCCAATACGTAGGCCCAGCACCAATGTCTCGCAGCATGGTGTTCCTTCTGCACGGTGGTCAGGCGCTCCTTGAATTGCTCTTCGTTGGCGATTGGGAACGCGATGCCGATGAACCGACTGGCCTTCTCCCGAAGCATGGCCGTGCTTTCCCCGGCAAGCGTCAGGTAGTGGTCGGCGCTCATGTGTTGGAGCCGATGATGAGCACCAAGGCAACGATGGCACAGCCGATACCGATCCACTGCACTGCACGAAGTCGTTCGCGGAAGAGCGCGATGGAGGCTGCCGTACCGAACAGGATCACGCCAATGTTCATCAAGGGGAACACGCTGCTGGCGGGGAAGCCGCTGCGTGCCAAGGCCCCGACAATGAAATAGAGCGATGCGTAGTTGATCATGCCCAGCACCAGTCCGGCTAGCAGTACACGCGGATCCAACAGGAGCGTGGCGTTGCGTTCGGCCAACAGCCATACCACACCCAGAATGCCGGCCACTCCGAAGATCAACGTGGCGAACACGGGCCCGGTGCTTGGTGTGAGCAGGTTCCGTTGTGTGGCATTCAGGGTGATGTCGATCGCCGCGTTGCCGAGGAACAACAACACTGGCAGTGCCCAATCCCCGCGCGCACCGGGCGGGCCGCTTGCCCACGATGAGAGCACCACTCCAACGAGCGCAAGTAAAATGCCCGTCCAGCCCATGGGTCCAGGCCTTTCGCCATGCAGCGCCACTGCCGCGAGCACGGTGAGCACAAGGCTCATCTTGCTTGCCACGGATGTCGCCGCCACACCGGCGCGCTGAGTGCTTACTCCAGTGAGGTAGAACAACGTGATGAAGAGCACGCCCAGCGCGCCGACCGGAAGGGCGATGGGAGTAAGGTCCCCGGCATTCCATGGTGCGGCCACCAACACCCCGCACGTGAACGCAACGAAGTAGTTGACCACGATCGCGGGTAGTAGCGGGATCCCCCGCTTGTCGAAGATCTTGAAGAGCAGGAACAGCGCCGCCATGCACAGCGCTGCGAGGATCACCAGGGCCATGCGATGGTTGGTGTTGGGCTGTCCTCCGCTAGGACACGCGGGTCAATATGCAGTGCGATGCGGTCCGTGGAGTGGTCGATGAGCACGCGCGGCTTGGTCGTTAACAAAGGTGCGCGTGTTCCAGCTCCGAACCGTACGCCACCTTCGATAACGCGAGCCTCATCCCACTTACCTTGCTCCAGGAACACGTTAAGGGTAATGGCGCCGCCTTCAACAAGAAGGGATCGGACCTGCCGACGTTGAAGCTCTGCGAGCACGAGTTGCAGTACATCGTCCGCATCTCCCACAAGTACCTGTTCGCAGGGGATGTCCGCGCGTTGCTTTGCCGTGAACAGCAAGGTCGGCGCGCTGGCATCGTACACCTTCGAGGTGGTCGGTGTTGATGCCGTGCGATCAATGACCACGCGCAACGGCTGCCTGCCTGGAACGTGGCGAACGGACAGTTGCGGGTCGTCGTTGATCACCGTGCGGCCTCCCACCAGAATGGCCTGCTCTTCAGCGCGCCATCGATGCACCAGCACGTCCGTGGCCGGTGAACTGATGCGCTGCACTTCCCTCGCATCACGTGGATGGCGATCGAGGAACCCGTCCGCAGAAAGCGCCCACTTAAGTATGATATACGGACGCCCTAGATCCACCGAAGTGAGGAAGCGACGGTTGAGCCAACGGCAGTCCTGCTCCAGAACGCCAACGGAGACTTCGATACCAGCAGCGCGCATGCGTTCGATGCCTTTGCCGGCCACGGCAGGGAAGGGGTCTTGCATACCCACCACCACGTTGCGCACGCCACGTTCAATGATCAGGTCGGCGCAGGGCGGCGTTCGGCCATGATGCGCGCAAGGCTCGAGGTTCACATAGAGCGTGGCATCAGTAGGAACAGGGCCGTTGAGCGCATCGAGGCAGTTCACTTCAGCATGCGGTCCACCAAGTGCACGATGCCAGCCCTCCGCCAGTATGCGCTCGCCTTGCACCAGCACCGCGCCCACCATGGGGTTCGGGGCCACTTCACCTGCGCCCAGGGTGGCCAGTTCAAGACAACGGTGCATCCAACGTGTGTGCATGGCGGGGCGCAAAGTTGCACCAAGGGAAGCCTTATCCCGTAGGCCCCGGACGGCGGGCTATTTTTGCACCGTGCGTACCGCCGACAATCGAGTATCCTCCGTGCTGGGCCAATACCGGCTCCAACTGGCCGACCGCTACGAGGACGGTGAAGTGCGTACGATCGTCCGTTCGGTGTTCGCCGATCGGTTGGGTTGGGACATGGCCCAGTTCGACCTGCGGAGGGGTGAAGCGCTGAGCGAATCGGAACTGCTGAAGGTGTACATGCCCCTGAAGCGCCTGCGTGCCGGTGAGCCATTGCAGTATGTGCTCGGCACTGTTGAGTTCCATGGACTTCAATTACGCGTTGGCCCCGGCGTTCTTATTCCCCGCCCGGAGACCGAGGAGCTGGTGGACCGCATCATCCGCACCGGGAAAGTGCCGGGTACTATTGTGGACATCGGGACGGGAAGCGGCTGCATCGCCTTGGCCCTCAAGAAGGCGTTCCCCTCAGCTCATGTGCTGGGTATCGATGTATCAGAGGCAGCGCTCGTACAGGCCCGTGAGAGCGCACGTACGAACGGGTTGGAGGTGGAATGGGTGCGCGCCGATGTGCTCAGCATGGATCGGATCCCCGTGTCATCCGCAGACCTCATTGTGAGCAATCCGCCTTACGTGCCACTATCCGATGCCAACGACATGAGCGAACACGTTCTTGCCCATGAGCCGCATGTGGCACTTTTCGTTGCCGATGAGGACCCGTTGCTCTTCTATCGCACCATCGCTACGCTGGCTTATCAGCAGTTCGCTCCCGGTGGTGATCTCTGGTTCGAGGGGCATCACCGTTACACGCCTGCAGTGGGCGATCTGCTGAAGAGCATGTCCTTCGCTGACGTCGAAGTGCTCCCTGACCTCACCGGCCATCACCGTTTCATTCACGCTGTGCGATGAGGGGTGCGCTGGCCTTGCTTCTTCTCTGGGTCGCATTACCTGCGTTCGCCCAACTGGATCACCGTCCGGTAATGCTTCCTGAAACGGAGGGGGTGCGGATAACAGAGCGCAAGGCGGGTTTCAGGGTGATCTTCAACTTCGACTTCCGGCGCACCTTCGTCAATCGAGAGTCCGTTCGGTTCTATGGATTCCGCCTAGGTGCACAGCGCAACAAGGACATCATCGCCGTGGGCATCTATGGCCTCGGTGATCCCTATGTGCAGGAGAACTCCACTTTGGGGCCGCATACGAACGTTGATGTGGTCACCGATTTCGATTTTGCAGGTATTTCCTACGAGCGGTTGCTGATCGATACGAAGCGTTGGCAGATCGGTGTGCCCGTCGGCATCGCTTTGGGCAACCTGCGCCGTGGCTACCGCGATGCCAACGACAAGCTGGTGCCCTATTCCGTGAACGAACTGGTGCCGATCGAACTTTCGCTGCACACCGACTACAACATCTTCTACTGGTTGTTCGCGGGTGTGGGCGGTGGCTACAGGTATGTGCTGGCCGCAGATCGCGATGCCACCATCACCCTCAGCGATTGGAACTACTACTTCAAGGTCGGCCTCAGGGTGGGCGAACTGATCAAGCGGGCACGCAAGGAATTCCACAAGGAAAATGGAGCATGAACAGGCCGCGAGGCGGATAAAGCAACTGAGCCGCGAGCTCGAGCACCACAACCATCGCTACTACGTGTTGGCCGCACCGGTCATCAGCGACAAGGCGTTCGATGAGATGCTGAAAGAGCTGGAGGCGCTCGAGGCACGCTTCCCTGATCTCGCCGATCCCAACAGCCCCACGCAGCGGGTGGGTGGCGATATCACCAGGTCATTCCCCACGGTGGCGCACCGCTATCCCATGCTCTCGCTCAGCAATTCTTACAGCCGCGAGGATGTTGCGGAGTTCGTGGCGCGCGTCGAGAAGGAGGTGGGACAGGCCACCTATGTGATGGAGCTCAAGTATGATGGTGTGGCCATCAGCCTCACTTACGAGAACGGCCGGTTGGTGCGCGGTGTTACGCGTGGCGATGGGGAAAAGGGCGAGGAGGTGACGAACAACATCCGTACGGTGCGTGCGATACCGCTGGTGTTGCAGGGCAATGACTGGCCTGCAAGCTTCGAGGTGCGCGGTGAGGTGGTGTTCACGCGCGA
>CAZQFG010000129.1:0-8385 GCA_964592515.1 uncultured Chryseobacterium sp.
TCGGTAAGCAGGCGGAAGGCCTTGAGGCTCTTGATCAGGTAATCGCGCTTGGCGTTGCTGATGACGCCGCTGTCGAACACATCCTCGCCCAAGCGGATGGGCACGCGCACCAGCGTCTGCTTCTTCACCACGGGGTGGTCGTCGCGCTCAATGATCTCGCCCACGAGCAGGCGTACGGCGTTGGAACCGATGTCGATGGCGGCATATGTGAGATCGCGTGCGATGCCGCGAAGCTACCCACGAACGGTGGGCGCACCAAGTTGACGGTGGATCCGCTTTCTTCGCCCATCCACACGGACCACCCATGACCACCGCACCCGCAAAGCGCTCCGGCGTAGACCGTTTCCTGGCCATCATTGAACGCGCAGGCAATGCGCTACCCCACCCCGCCACGCTATTCGCCATACTGGCCCTGCTGGTGATGGTACTGAGCGCGATCGCCAGCGCGGCCGGCCTCAGCGCCCTGCACCCCGCCACCAACGAACCGGTAGTACCGGTGAACCTGCTGAGCACCGAGGGCCTGCACCTGATCCTCACGAAGACCGTGACCAACTTCACCGGCTTCGCGCCGCTGGGCACCGTGCTGGTGGCGCTGCTGGGTATCGGCATTGCAGAAGGAAGTGGCCTCATCGGGGCCGTACTGCGCGCCGTGGTGCTCGCATCGCCCAAGCGCCTGCTCACCTTCGTGATCGTGTTCGCGGGGGTAATGAGCAACGCCGCCAGCGAAGTGGGCTACGTGCTGCTGGTGCCCTTGGCCGCCGTGATCTTCCTCGCTGCCGGTCGGCATCCCCTGGCCGGACTTGCAGCCGCCTTTGCCGGCGTAAGTGGTGGCTACAGCGCCAACCTGCTGCTCGGCACCATCGATCCTCTGTTGGCAGGTCTCAGCCAGGAAGCGGCCCGCATCATCAGCCCCGACTACTTGGTGAACCCGGCGTGCAACTACTACTTCATGGCGGCCAGCACCTTCGTGATCGCGCTGCTTGGAACGTGGGTAACGGAACGCATCGTTATCCCACGGCTGGGCACCTACACCGGATCGGAGAAGGCCGAGGAGATCCGCACCGCCACCAAGGAAGAGAAGCGAGGCATGCTCTACGCGGGCATGGCCGTGCTGGGCGTGATCGCCTTCGTGCTCGCCGGACTGCTGCCCGAACAGGGCTTCCTGCGCGACCCGGAGACCTTCGAGGTGCTGCACTCGCCCTTCATGAGCGGCATCGTTACCATCATCTTCATCAGCTCATCCCTGGCGGGTATTGCCTACGGTATTGGCGCCGGCACATTCAAGAGCGACAACGATGTGATGAAGGGCATGGCCAAGAGCATGGAAACGCTTGGCAGCTACATCGTGCTGGTGTTCTTCGCCGCGCAGTTCGTGGCCTACTTCAACTGGACCAACCTCGGCCTCATCCTCGCCATCAAGGGTGCCGGTGCACTGAAGGCCGCCAACCTCGGTCCCATCCCCCTATTGCTCGCCTTCGTGCTCATCAGTGCCACCATCAACTTGATCATGGGCAGCGCCAGCGCCAAGTGGGCCATCATGGCACCGGTCTTCATCCCCATGTTCATGCTGCTGGGCTTCTCGCCGGAGCTCACACAGATGGCCTACCGTGTGGGCGACAGCGTCACCAACATCATCAGTCCCATGATGAGCTACTTCGCCTTGATCGTGGCCTTCATCGGGCGTTACGACGGCAAGGCGGGCATCGGTACGGTGATCAGCACCATGCTGCCCTACTCCATCGTCTTCCTCATCGGCTGGACCATCCTGCTCATTCTGTGGGTGGTGCTCGAGCTGCCCATCGGACCGGGCGCGAGCATGTTCCTGCAACCCTGAACTGCGGGCCGGCCACGGTAGCGCCGGTTCCCGGGAAAAGGGGCGATCTTCACACAACGCCAAGGGCAATGTTGCGTCTTGGCTGTGAGATCCCTTGACCGCATGGACCGAACACTACTCTCCATCCTTTTTGCCTGTGGCTCCCTTTTCGCGAACGGGGTAACAGTGAGCATCAGTGTGAACTCCGATGCCTACTGCGTGTACCCGACAGGCTCCCTCTGCGCAGAAGCCAATGGCGGTGTGGGACCATACACCTACCAGTGGAGCACGGGGAACCCAGAGACCTGCATCTCCCAACTCCCCGCGGGCACCTATAGCGTAACGGTGACCGATGGCCTTGGCGCGATCGCCACCGACCAGGTGACCTTACAGAGCCAGCCTATGCCGGGCACCTCGGCCATTTGGCTGCCCCGTTGCCCCATCGAATGGGAAGGTGTGTGGCCGCAGTACAAGCTGTTCGCATTCGCGAGCACAAGCTCCATCGGTGTAGAGCCTTTCACCGCAGGCTTCCTGCCTGCCTATTACCTGCCTATCCAGGACTGGAACGCAGGCTTCCTGATGATCGCCGAGGAGGGCCCGCCCGGCACACCCATGGACCTCACCATCACTGATGGTAATGGCTGCACCTCCAGCTTCAATACGGTGGTTCCGCCGCCGCCCACCTATCTGCAACCGCAGGTGCTGGATGTAGAAGGCTCATGCAGTGGTGGCGCCAACGGACGTGTGCGCGTCTTCGTTCCTGCCGAGCCCAACGGATGGTCAAGCGCGTTCAAGCTCTTCGGCCCCAATGGCTACCTGGATTGGACCAGTTCCAGCACCTTCGCCGGTCCCAACGGCTTCAGTGCGGGCGACAGTCCCAGGGAATTCGTCCGGCAGAACCTATCACCGGGCACCTATCACTTGGTACAGCACACCAACTGGGACCTTTATAGTGTACCCTACTTGGAGGAGCAGTGGTTCGATATGATCGCCGACGAGTGTCCGGACACCCTGGTCACCTTCGAGGTACCTGACCTGGGCTTCACCTGTGGCACACTGAGCGGTCGGGCATACATCGATGCCAATGTGAACTGCGCGCTGGGCTCCGGGGATGTGAACCTGACGGGCACGGTGATCGAAGTGCAGCCCGGCAATTTTTACGCACTGACCAACGGCAGTGGCCAATACAGCATCAACCTCCCCTACGGCAGCTACACTGTGGCCGACCAGAACCCGCTGTACCAGGAACACTGCGGCGTGGAAGGAACGCCTTTCACCATCAGCTCCGGTATGCCGAACGTAACGCGCAACCTGGCGGATACCAGTCTTACAGGGCTCGACGTACGCGTGAGCATCGGCAGTGGTGCCGCTCGGCCCGGCTTTGAGATGCAGTATGCCATCAGCGCCAGGAACCTCGCCGGAGTGTTGGGTGGCAATGGCACGGTGAGCTACACCTACGACCCTACCCTGACGTACCTCACTTCCAGCCCGGCACCGACGAGCATCACAGGCAACACGCTCACATGGAACTTCACCAACCTGGGCGCTTTCGATGTGCGGTACTTCCGTCCACGCTTCCAGGTCCCTCCCGACATCGGGTTGTTGGGCGTTGAACTGAACTCCATCGCTTCCGTCACGATGGTCAATGCCGAGGCCAACACCACGAACAATTCCGAAGGCCACATCGTGACCATCACCGGGGCCTATGACCCCAACGACAAGCTGGCCTACACCAGTGGTGGCAACACTTCCATCTGGCAGATCAATGACGACGAGTGGATCGATTACACCATCCGCTTCCAGAACACGGGGACGGATACGGCCTTCTTCGTGGTGATCACCGATACACTGCCCACCACACTGGATCCCGCAAGCTTCCAGGCGGGCACGTCGTCCCACGCGCACAGTGTATCGATGCTTGGTAACGGCGTTCTCCGATGGGCCTTCCCCAACATCCTGCTACCCGACAGCAACGTGAACGAGCCGCGTAGCCACGGCTTCGTCACCTTCCGTATCCGCCCGCGCTTACCGCTGCTACCCGGCACAACCATCGAGAACATCGCCAACATCTACTTCGACTACAACCCACCTGTGATCACCGAACCGAGCGTGCTGGTGGCGGAGTTCAGTACGGGGGTGAACACGCTCCACAGCAGCAGCATTTTGCTGGCCCCTGTGCCAGCGAATGACCTGTTGCATATTTCATCGACCAGCATGATGGACGACCTGTTGATAATGAGCTCCGATGGCCGTGCGATCCTGAAAAGGAAGGTCATGTCCGTCTCCACCATGGTGGATGTTTCGGGGTTCGCTGCAGGTAGCTACGTCCTGATCACCACCGACATTGCTGGCTCTACGCAGCGGGCAATGTTCTCTATCTCACATCCGTGACACCGACCATGAAGAACTTGCTCCTTGCCGCTCCTCTCGCACTCGGGACCTCCACCGTGTCGGCGATCACGGTGAACATCCAGGTCACCGCTCACGAGATCTGCTCGTACGCCAATGGGTCGGCGCAGGCCATTGTGAGCGGTGGTGTGCCGCCGTACACGTACGTGTGGAGCACTGGCGCCACGACCTCAAGTGTATCCGGGTTGAGCGCAGGTCCAGTATCGGTGACCGTGACGGACAGCCAGAGCGATGAGGCTACGGCGAATTCCATCATACAATCGAACGGATATCAGGTCAACGCTATCACCAGCGGCAGTATGTGTCCGGGTGACCCCTACGGAGGATTCATGGTCATGGCCGACCTGCCCGCCAACGGCCCACTCACGTTCAGTACGCCATTCTTCACGGATACCACCGATTGGGGTGAGCGGTTGTACTTCGCGTTCTACACGGCTCCGTATGGACCGAACATCCAGATCACCGCTGATTTCACCGATGCGAATGGCTGTGCCGGTGTGTTGAGCACAGGGAACAGACCGGGCCAGCCTATTTGGACGACTGCTGTGCTATTGGATGTACAGGGTGCGTGCGCAGGCGGCGCCAATGGTTCGATACAAGCCCTCGTGCTGCATAGTCCGACCTATGCGTGGACGCATCATCAATTGACCGATGGCGCTGGTAATGTCTTCGGACCGGACGGTGCGATCGTTGGTCCGGGCAGTGGAGCGTTGGGCCACACATGGACCGCCACATACGACCGCATTGTTACGTGGTACGGGCTGGCTGCCGGCACGTACTGGCTCACCCAGGTCACCACGTACGCACCGTTCACCAATTGGTATCCCAGCGCAGGGTGCGGCGATTCCGTGCAAGTGATCGTGCCTGATCTGGGGGCCTCGTGCGCGAGCATTTCCGGCACCGTGTTCATGGATTACAATGAGGATTGCGTGAAGTCCGGCTTCGAACCGGGTCGCGCCAACACGCTGCTCCAGTTCGACCCGGGACCGTACTTCGCCAGTACCGGCGCGAACGGGGTCTACTCCCTGAACGTGCCGACCGGCACCTATACCGTTACGGAGATCACCAGCAACGCCCAACAACACTGTCTGCCGGAACCCATCACCGTGAACGCCGATGGGCTCGTTGTACTCGATCTCGCGGACACTTCACTGACAGGGCTCGATGTGCAACTGACGATGGCCAGCGACGCCGCCCGTCCCGGTTTCGAGTTGGCATACGCCATCGATATGGCGAACCTGACATCCGGCGCTACGGGCAACAATCAAGTGGTCATGACCTTCGATCCACTACTCTCCTTTTTGGACGCTTCCACATCACCGAGTTCCACCACGAGCAATAGCCTTACGTGGAACAATGTTGGTCAGATGAACAACTTCGATACCAGGGACCTGCTGGTCCGCTTCCAAGTGCCGTCGGATGTTGGCTTGATCGGTACGAACTTGAGCGCAACGGCAACGGTGACCCCCGCCATGGCCGATGTCCTGCCCGCCAACAACACCGGTGTATGGTCGGTGACGATCACGGGGAGTTATGACCCCAACGACAAGATGGCGAACACGAGCCATGGTAACAGCAATACAGTGTTCCTGATCGACGAGGATGAGTGGGTGGATTACACCATCCGGTTCCAGAACACCGGAACGGATACGGCATTCCTGGTCCAGATCACGGACACCCTGCCACCTCACTTGGACCCCACGACGATCCGCATGGGCGCTGGATCGCACAACTTCTCCTGGTCCTTGTCAGGCCAGGGCATCCTACGCTGGGTATTCCCTAACATCCTGCTGCCCGACAGCAACGTGAACGAACCCTTGAGCCATGGCTTTGTCACCTTTCGCATCCGCCCGCATGAGCCGGTACTGCCCGGTACGGTGATCGAGAACATCGCCAACATCTACTTCGACTACAACCCGCCGGTGATCACCGAGCCGAGCGTGCTGGTGGCGGAGTTCAGCACGGGGGTGAGCCGGGTTAACACAGACCTTATCAGTGCCTTCCCCAATCCTGCCGAGGACCGACTCTGGCTGATGGGAGCGTCGTCCGCGACGAACGGATGGAGCCTTACCTCAGCCGATGGCCGCGTCCTGATCACATCCCGAAACGCCTTTCCCAAAGATGGCCTCTCACTCATGGGCCTCGCCGAAGGCAGTTATTGCCTTCGCGTGAACACAGCCACTGGAACGACCTCGATACGCTTCATCAAGCTGCAATGAACATGACCACGAACCGCGCATGGATGGCCTTGGCGCTGTGTGCTCCATTGCAAATGCTAGCCATCACGGCGAACATCTCCGTGCAGACCTACCCGACCTGCAACTACCCCAGCGGGCAATTGCTGGCATGGGCCACGGGCGGCGTGGGCCCGTACACATATTTATGGAGCACAGGAGAAACCACGGCCACCATCAGCGGTGTTGCTCCGGGCACGTACTCGGTCACGGTCACTGATGCGCTGAGCGATCAGGCGACCGCAAATATCAACCTGGTTGGTCAGCCATACGCCCTTACGGATCTGGGGAACAGCGGCCCGGAAGGGCTCTGTAATGGTCTCACCGGCGTAGTGGTGGATGGGCCGGGCATCGATACGGGGGGAGAACCATACATGGGCCCATTGCCCTATACCGTGAATGGCCAGATGTTGCAGGAGTACATCTATTACGATCTCGGCGGCTCCTGGCCGCTGGATACGTTCTATGTAGGCACGTGGTCGGCTGCTGGACAGTACGGCACAGGAGTGAACTACACCTTCACCGATGGAGGCGGATGCACGGGCACGATCTATGAATACATCGGCTATCCGGTCGAGTGGCCGGCCCTAGCCATTCTCGACATTGAAGGCGCTTGCGCCAACGGCAGCAACGGGTCGATCACTTTCCAAACGGGCGTGGAGGGGCATAGCCAGTTCACGCAGGTGAAGATCGAGGACTTCAGCAACAACTATGTCACATCCTTCGGAGCGGGCGATCAGACGTTCACGAATACTTATGCCTTTCTCCCTCCCGGCGATTACTTCCTCACGCAGTTCATGAGTGAATCGAGCTTCCTGGTGAGCAGCGGTTGCCAGCAGACCACGCCATTCACCATCCCGGATCTGGGCAATGGCTGCGCGAACGTGAAGGGCGTGCCGTTCATGGACAACAACGAGGACTGCGCGCGCCAGGGGAATGAGCCGATCGTGCCTGGCGTGGTGCTCGAGATACAACCCGGGCCCACCTACGTTCTCTCCAGCAGCAGCGGCTACAGCGTGAACCTGCCCAATGGCGCGTACACGATCGAGCAGCAGAGCGCCATCCTGGATGCCCATTGCAGTGGCGCACCGACCCCCTTCACCCTCGCGGGCAGCCCGAACCCGGTCACGGTGAACGTGCCCGACACGGCACTGGTACCGATGGATGCGGCCATCAGCATGGCCAGCGGCGCCGCGCGACCGGGCTTCGAGCTCGCGTGCACCGCGCGCATGACCAACCTCACGCTGGCCAGCACGGGGAACAGCACGCTCACGGTGACCTTCGACCCTGTGCTTGGCTACATCTCGTCCACCCCTGCTGGCAATGTGGTCGGCAATACCATCACCTGGAGCATACCTGCCTTCAGCTCTTTCCAGGAGCGTGTGGTCCACATGCGCTTCCAGGTGCCACCGGACATCAACCTGCTGGGCACCGACCTGCTCTTCAACGGCAGCTTCGCCACTGGCAATGCGGATGCGCTCCCCGCGAACAACAGCACATCGCTCATCACCACCATCACCGGCAGCTACGACCCGAACGACAAAACGGCGCGCACGAGCAGCGCTTGGAGCGACGAGCTGTTCTACATCGATGTGGATGAATGGATAGACTACACCATCCGATTCCAGAACACGGGCACGGATACCGCCTTCAATGTCGTGATCACCGATACGGTGCCGCCCGAACTTGACTTGGCCACCCTCGTGGTCGGCGCGTCATCGCATCCCAACGCACTCTCCATTCGCGACGGTCGCGTGCTGCGCTGGGCCTTCTACAATATCCAGCTGCCCGATAGCAACGTGAATGAGCAGCGCAGTCACGGGTACGTATCCTTCCGCATAAAGCCGCAGGAGCCGCTGCTGCCGGGCACCGCCATCGAGAACATCGCCAACATCTACTTCGACTTCAACCCGCCGGTGATCACCGAGC
>CAZQFG010000130.1:0-8380 GCA_964592515.1 uncultured Chryseobacterium sp.
ATTGGTTGTTCGCACTGGCCTTCCTGGCCGGCTGCAGTGAGGAGCCATTGCCCAAACCGCGGGGCTGGTTCCGCATAGACCTGCCGGAGCAGACCTATGCCCGCTGGACCGATGATGCGGTGCTGGCCATGGAAGTGCCCACCTACGCCCGTGTACGTGAACGTAAGGCGGAAGGCGAAGCGCGCTGGTACGACCTGCGCTTTCCCGGCCAACGCGCAACCGTGCACCTCACCTGGTCGCCAGTGAACGGGAACATCAACGAACTGATCGATGATGCGCACGCGTTCAAAGGCAAGCATGAGGCCATTGCTGTTCGCATTCGCAGTGAACGGATACTGATCGACAGCACGCGCGTATTCGGCAACGTGTTCGATGTGGAAGGTGATGCGGCCAGTCCGCTGGTGTTCTACCTCACGGACAGCACATCGAACTTCCTGTATGGAGCGTTGTACTTCGATGTGCGTCCCAATGCCGATTCGCTGGCGCCGGTCACCGAGCGTATCAGGCAGGACATGCGGCACATGATCGGCACCCTCCATTGGGGTAACCGCTGACGGGAAGCCTTACGATACGAGCTTGCCGCTTTGGTGCAGGGCCTTCAGCATCGCGGCCAAGAGGACCAGCGCACCGAACTGGTGCACCACGCCCAGCGTTAGGTCCACCTGCGTAAGCACGGTGAACACACCGAGGGTGAACTGCAACAGCACAGCGCCCACCAGCCACGGCCAAACGCCCGCGAACTGACGACGATAATGCACTGCTGTACCTACAACAAGCGCCGCCACCGACCAGGCCAGATTGCGGTGTACGAACTGTACGCCATCGCGATGGTCCGTAAGATCTTTCCAAAGGCTGCCGTGTGCCATAACGTTCTCGGGCATGAATGAACCGTTCATCAGCGGCCAGGTGTTGTAGATACGTCCTGCATCGAGCCCGGCCGTGAAGGCGCCCCAGATGACCTGTAGCACAAGCACGGTAAAGGCCACGCGGACCCAACCACCTCCGGCCTCGCCACCAGCACGGAACCCACGACGCCCATCGCGGATATCGAACACCGTCCACAGCACCAGTGAGAACACGGTGAAAGCCGCACAGAGGTGAATGGCAAGCCGGTAGTGGCTCACATCGGGGTTATCCTGCAGACCGCTGGCCACCATGAACCAGCCCAAGGCACCCACCGACCCACCTCCTACAAGGATGACCCATGCCCGCCTCAAGAGCCAGCCCTTGAGCAGGCCACGCCGCCAGAAGATCACAAAAGGCACAATGAACACGATGCCCATCAAGCGGCCCCAGTTGCGGTGCAAGTACTCCCAGAAGAAGATCTGCTTGAACCCGGCCAGGTCCATATCCTGGTTCTTCAGCGTGTACTCCGGAATGGCCTGGTACTTCTCAAAAGCCTCCTCCCACTCCACCTCGTTCATAGGGGGAAGTGCACCCATGATCGGCTTCCACTCGGTGATGCTGAGACCGCTGCCCGTTAGGCGAGTGATGCCACCGATGACCACCATGCAGGCGATGAGCACACAGCCCGTGATCAACCACCATACCACCGGTCGCAGGTCCTGTTCGCGCTCTTTGTTCATGGGCCGCCAAAACTATCAACACAGATGTGGTCCATCGGTTCGCCGGTACGCCGCACAACGAAAAAGGGGACCGTAGCCCCCTTTCAATTCGTGCACGTGCTGGGTCACTGACGCAGGACGCTGGTCAGCAGGGCCAGGATGCTGGGCAGCAATACATCCGAGGACGGCAATGACGCCTTCACGCCTTTCTCCTCCTTTTCAGCGGGCTCCTCATCGCTATTGGTCCCGGAAGAACCACGCACCTGCTTGGTGATGGTGACCGCGAGCACTTTGTACTGTCCATCGTGCAGCGCTTGAATGGCCTCAACCATTTGGGCGTCCGTCACTTTGCTTTCATCATAGGTCACAATGGCGTGATCGCGCTCATCACCCTCGATGAACTGGATCTCCGTGGAAGCAATGCCTGGCAGCTTGGCCAGCGCCTTCTTAATGGAACCGCCGCACATCATTTCGCAGCTCATGCCGTCGATGCTGAGGTCGGCAATGGCCAAGGGCTCGCCGGAGGAGATCACCACTTCCTTCACCACACGCTCAACACCGGGCAGGGCGACCTCGGCTACGGGTTGGTCGTTGTTGCTGCATGCAGCGAACAACACGGCACCGGCGATCAAGGGGAACAGGGAACGGACGTTCATGACAGGATGAGTTTAACGTGCATAGGACGCACAACCACCGAAGAACGTTACAAAGGTATAGCGCAATATTCCCCCTGGGTACTTTTGTCGGCCTTCGTCAAACCAATTGGGGTCATACGGGGTTTACAGGAATGCAGGAAAAAAGCGGTCGGAACGGAGGCATTTGGCTGCTCCTGCTGGTGCTGGCCCTGATCTGGGGCAGCTCCTTCATCCTTATGAAACGGGGATTGTACCACGAGGGCATACCCGTGCTTACCCCATGGCAAATGGCCACGGCCCGGCTCTCCATCGCCTGGCTGGCGCTTTCCCCCGTGCTCCTGAGGCATGCCGGACTTCTGCGGAAACATGCGCTGCCCCTTCTGGGCGCAGGCCTGCTTGGGAACGGTATACCGGCATTCCTTTTCGCCACGGCCCAAAGTCGCATCGACAGCTCCTTGTCCGGTATGCTCAACAGCCTTACGCCATTGATGACCCTGTTGACCGGCGGCCTGTTCTTCGGCACGCGCATACGGGGCGTGCATGTGATCGGCGTGGTGCTCGGACTCGCAGGAGCAGTGGGGCTCATTGCACTGAAGGGAGGGGATGGCCCACCCTCGTGGTCGTTCTACGCAGCCCTGCCCATTATCGGGACCTTATGTTATGGATTCAGTGGCAACATCGTGAAAAAGCACCTGTATGCCATCCCCCCCATGGCCACCTCGGCACTAGCGCTCACGTTCGTAGGGCCTATCAGCATAGGCCTGGCCCTGAGCAGCGGCCTTCCGGAAACCCTGCGCACCGACCCGCATGCATGGAGCGCACTGGGGCACGTGGCCGTGCTGGCAGTACTGAGCTCCGCACTCGCCCTGGTGCTCTGGAACGTGCTGCTGCAACGCACCTCCGCCCTCCGAGCCAGTTCAGTGACCTACCTGATGCCTGTGGTGGCCATTGGATGGGGGCTGTTGGACAACGAGGTCATCGGACTGGCACAGCTGGGCATGATCGCATTGGTGCTGAGCGGCGTGTACGTGGTGAGCGTGGCCGAACGCGATCGATGAGCGTTCGCCGCTGGGGACGCATCTTTGCACCATGTACCTGGGCCAAAAGGTGATCGTGGTGCTGCCCGCATACCGGGCCGCGCTCACATTGAAGCAGACCTATGACGAGATCCCATTCGACCTGGTGGACGAAGTGGTGCTAGTGGACGACAAAAGCCCGGACAATACTGTAGAGGTGGCCAGGCTGTTGGGCATCAAGCACATTGTGGTGCACGATGTGAACAAGGGATACGGGGGCAACCAAAAGAGCTGCTACGACAAAGCCAAGGAGCTGGGCGCCGACATCGTGGTGATGCTCCATCCCGACTACCAGTACACGCCCAAGCTGCTGGCCAGCATGATCACGTTGATCGGCAATGGGGTGTACCCGGTGGTATTCGGCTCGCGGATCCTGGGCGGCGGTGCGCTAAAAGGCGGAATGCCCATGTACAAGTACATCGCCAACCGAGCGCTCACACTGACGCAGAACCTGCTGATGGGAGAAAAGCTCAGCGAGTACCACACAGGCTATCGCGCCTTCCACCGCACTGTGCTCGATGCCTGCCCTTACCATACCTGCTCGGACGATTTCGTGTTCGACAACCAGATGATCGGGCAGATCTTCTGGAAAGGTTTCGAGATCGCCGAGATCACCTGCCCCACGAAATACTTTGACGAGGCCAGCAGCATCAACTTCAGCAGAAGTATGACCTATGGCTTTGGCGTACTGAACGTGAGCTGGCGCTATTTCCTGGCGCGCACCGGCCTGATGGGCTGGTCCCTTCTGGGTGAACGGAAGAACGCGCGCTGACCGATCCGACATGTTGACCCGTGGCCGCATTCAGCTCCTGATCATCGCTGTGGTGGCGGCGCTCTTCGTGCCCGGGCTCGGCGCAATACACCTGTTCGATTGGGACGAGATCAACTTCGCGGAGATCGCACGGGAGATGATCGTTACAGGCGACTGGTCGCGACCACAGATCGGTTACCTGCCCTTCCACGAGAAACCGCCGCTCTTCATCTGGTTGCAGGCGCTTAGCATGAAGGCCTTCGGGGTGGGCGAGTTCGCGGCGCGCTTCCCCAACGCGGTATGCGGGATGCTTACCCTCCTGGTGCTCTTCCGCATTGGCGACCAACTGCGCGGCCGGGTGTTCGGCATGGTGTGGGCGCTGGCCTATGTCGGCTCCATCCTACCGCACCTCTACTTCCGCAGCGGCATTATCGACCCCTGGTTCAACCTCTTCATCTTCCTGGGGCTTCACGCCATCATCACCCTCGTACAGAGCGTCCCCGGACGCCACCCTGAAGCATTGAACGGTCGTAAGGACAAGCACGCTTGGCTGGCAGGTCTCTTTCTCGGCCTGGCCGTGCTCACCAAGGGACCGGTGGGCGTGCTGGTGCCCGGACTTGCCATGGCGGTGTATTGGGCGCTGGGCAAAGGCAAACCCTACTTGCGCTGGCGACGACTGGGTATCATCGCCATTGCCACCCTGCTCACCGTGGGCACGTGGGGAGTGTACGACCTGCTGCGCAACGGCCCGGAGTTCATGGTCGCTTTCTTCTGGCGCCAAGTGGCCATGCTCACCACCGAGGATGCCGGGCACGGTGGCTTCATGGGCTATCACTTCGTAGTGTTGCTCATCGGGTGCTTCCCAGCCTCGGTGTTCGCACTACAGGAACTCCTTCGCCCAACACGGACCGACGATGCCACGCAGAACGACCATCGCCGTTGGATGGTGATCCTCTTCTGGGTGGTGCTGATCCTGTTCAGCATTGTGAAGACCAAGATCGTCCACTACAGCAGCCTATGTTACTTCCCGCTCACCTACCTCGCTGCATTGCAGTTGGAGCGCATCTGGAAAAAACAGGAAGCCTTCGGATGGGGGCGGTTCCTGCTTGGCGGACTGGGCACGCTGCTCGCACTGATCGTTATCGCCCTGCCCTTTGCCGGCATGCAGCTCGAACGGTTGAAGCCACTTTTCGCACAGGACCCTTTCGCGTTGGCCAACCTTGATGCCGACGTACACTGGACGGGCGCCGAATCGATCGCGGGACTGCTGCTGTTATCCGCGCTGGTAGCAGGGCACGTGTTGCATGGCAAGGGCCGCTATCGCGCTGCGGTGCTATCCGTGTTCGGCGGTGGCGCGTTGTTCGTCACGGTCACGCTGTTCTTCTTCATCGATCGCATTGAGGGCTATTCCCAGCGTGCAGCGATCGAGTTCTTCGAACAGCGCCAAGGGGAACGCTGCTACGTGATCACCAAGAACTACAAGAGCTACGCGCAGTTGTTCTACACCCGCAAGCCACCCGTTACCGACCCACGTGGGCACGACGAGGAATGGCTCCTTTACGGCGACATCGACCGGCCGGTGTACGTGGTGTGCAAGATCACTGCGGTGGATGAGGTGACCATGATACGCACACTCACTGAGGTGGGCCGAAAGAACGGGTTCGTGTTTTTCCGTCGCGATCCGTAGGAACTTCGTTCCCAGCCGGTTAGCTTTCGGTCACCAATCCACCGGACCATGACCGCACGCTACACCGTTATCGCATTGCTCACCCTGTTCGTGCTACATGGCACGCGAACCTATGCTCAGGGTGACACCTGTACGACCGCGCTGCAAGTGGTATCAGGTGTTTACAACTCCACAGGCCCAACGAGCGGATATGCCGGACCCTCCTGTGGCAGTGGTAGCAACGGGAACTGGTATCTGTACACCGCGACCTTCAACGGCGCCATCACCATTACCAGCTGCCACCCACTGAACAACGGCACCTCCTTCGACACATACCTCAAAGTGTACAGAGGCACCTGCGACCAGCTCGTTTGTGAGGGATTCAATGACGACATGGGACAAGCAGGACAAGGATGTCCGAACAATCCCTTCGCCTCCTACATGCAGGTGAACGTGACCGCCGGCCAGAGCTACTACATCGTTTGGACGAACACGTTCTCGAGCATTCCATTCACGTGGGAATTGAACGAATGTGCCGGAACGGCTGCAGGGGTCACTTACCGCGACCTCAACAGCAATGGCACGCGGGAGGCCGGTGAGATGCATGCCCCGGTGATGCTGCTGGTGCAACCCGGTGACCATTATGTGTATTCAGGCAACGACCCTTACTCCTTCTGTACCGACCTGGGCACGCACACGGTAACAGTACCCACGCCACCGCTCTACCACACCGCAGTACCCGCTTCGCGCACATTCACGATCACTACCCAAGGAGATCAGGCCACCGGTGTGGACTTCGCCTTCCAGCCAACTCCGGGCATCTACGATGGCGCCGTGACGCTCTGGGGATGGAACCCGTGGATCGGTAACAACACCACACTGCACATCGGCTACTCCAACATCGGCACCGAAACGATCAATGCCACAGCGGTGCTCACCCTGGATGCGCTGTTAAGCTTCGTAAGCGCAAGTGTGGCACCCACCACCGTGAACGGACCACTGGTGACCTGGGACCTGGGAGCGATCGCACCCGGCACATCGGGCACCATCAACGTCACCGTGTTCACCAGCATCAATGCGGCACCCAACGCACCCATCCTGAACACGGTCATCCTTTCCACACAAGAGAGCGATGTGAACGCCGTCAACAACGTGGACGATCTGCATGGCATCGCCACCACCTCTTTCGACCCCAACGACAAGGCCGTGGACCTCGTGAGCATCACGCCCGACCAGGCTGCCGCGCAGCAGAAGCTGGAGTACACCATCCGTTTCCAGAACACCGGCAATGCCCCGGCCGTGAACGTGGTGATCAAGGACAGCCTCGATGCCGATTGGGACCTCAGCACCTTCGAGATGCTCGGCGCCACCCATCCCTTCACGCTCACCATCAACAATGAAGTGGCCATCTGGACCTTCGCCAACATCATGCTACCCGATAGCGCCACGGATCCCCTCGGCAGCCAGGGCAGCTTCACATACCGCATGGCGGCCCGGTCCAATCTGCAGCTCGGCGAACAGCTCACCAACCGCGCCGACATCTACTTCGACTTCAACGAACCTGTGCTCACCAATACCACGGTAACGACCGTGGAACTGAGCACCGGCATCGCCATTATGCAACCATCCAGTGTCTTTGATGTGTTCCCGAACCCGAGCAATGGGCAAGTGCAATTGCGGTACCATGCCGGGGCACTGGACCGCGCACAGCTCACCGTGCTGGATGCGCTCGGCCGCGTGGTGTACACGTCCTCCATCACTGGCCTCTCGCAGGGCCGTTCGTTGGCGCTTGACCTTGGCGGACTGCAGAGCGGCACCTACATCGCCCACCTCACCGCCGATAGCGTGGAGGAGCGCGTGCGCTTCGTGATCCGTCACTGAGCCTACCCCGACCACATGGTGAAGAGCGCTCCACTGGGGCGCTCTTCCTTTTGTTGCCAACTTCGCCGCATGGACCTTTCCCACATCCTCACCCACCTCGGCGAAGAGCGCGAGCACGGCTACGATGCCGTAGTGCCCCCCATTGTGCAGAGCGGCAACTTCACCTACCCCACCGTGGCCGCCATGCGCGCGGTGGTGCAGCAGGAAATGGAGCGCCCGCTGTATACGCGAGGCTTCAACCCCACGGTGGCCATGGCACGCAAGAAGCTCGCGGCCTTGGAACATGCCGAGGATGCCCTGCTCTTCAGCAGTGGCAGTGCGGCCATCGCTGCCGGTGTGATGAGCTTCGTGCAGACCGGCGACCACATCGTGTGCGTGCAGAAACCCTACAGCTGGACGAAGAAGCTGCTGGTTGAACTGCTCGCGCGCTTCGGGGTGGAGCACACCTTCGTGGACGGCACCGATGCGGAGAACTACCGCCGCGCCATCCGCCCCAACACACGGCTCTTCATTCTCGAAAGCCCCAACTCGCTCACCTTCGAACTGCAGGACATCGCGGCCGTGGTAGCCATCGCAAAGGCGCACGGCATTCTCACCCTTTGTGACAACAGCTTCAGCAGCCCGCTCTTCCAGAACCCCATCGACCTGGGCGTGGACATGGTGGCCCACAGCGCCACGAAATACCTGAACGGCCACAGCGATGTGGTGGCGGGCGTGCTGGCCGGGAGCGCAGCACACATGCGCCAGGTGATGAGCAAGGAGCTGATGACGTTGGGTGCTGCACCTTCGCCCCACGATGCCTGGCT
>CAZQFG010000131.1:0-8358 GCA_964592515.1 uncultured Chryseobacterium sp.
AGGGTGTTCGCCGGATCTTTTAAGCCATCCATCCGGCTTTTTTTACCTCTCGGTGGAACCTTTTTGTGGTCGGTTACGAATAAAGGGCCGTTCCGCCGTGCGCGGTGCAAACTCTTCGACCATGAAAACGATGATGACAGTTTACACGCTTGCCGGTCGCCTGATGCGGCCGATGCTGACACTGGCCTTGGTGCTGGTGTTGATGGCCGATGCCTTGGGGCAGTTGGCCGTTCCATATTCAGCCTCAGGTACCTATCAAGTACCCGCTGGCGTTTCCCAGGTAACTGTGGAATGCTGGGGTGGCGGTGGACGAGGTGGTTCCCGCGCTTCAGGTTCAGGAGAGTACGGTGGTGGTGGTGGCGGAGCTTATGCACGCAGTACCCTGTCCGTTTCACCAGGCACTTACACAGTAACCGTGGGGGCTGGCAGTGGAAATAATGCTGTGCCCGGAGGTGATTCCTGGTTCGGAAGTCTGACCACGATCCTGGCCAAAGGAGGGAACAGCGTGCCGAATAATAGCCCCAATGGTGCGAACGGTGGTAGCGCTGCCGGATGTATCGGAAGCGTGACCTATAGTGGTGGGAACGGTGCAAATTCCTCCGGAGGCAATGGAGGGGGAGGAGGCTCATCTGCAGGAGATGGTTCATCAGGTACGAATGCTACTGGTTCTGCTGGTGCGGTCGCTCCAGCCAACGGTGGTAATGGAGGCAACGGCAGTACGGGCACCTTTGGAGGTGGTGGAGCAGTAGGTCTTCAGCCTGGTGGAGGTGGAGGAGGAGCGAAGCGCGTTTTCGGCTCGGCATCAGGTGGCCGGGGCGGTGATGGTCTGGTCGTTGTATCCATGCCGTACACGGAAAGTACCTGCCTGACAACCACAGGCAGCTTCAACGCCATTCCCGACAATGGTTGTGCCAGCAATGCACCTGCGCGTGTTTCCCTGACCCAAAGCGGCTTGCCCAACACCTTGGGCACGTCCCCGGGCAATGCACGGCTGTTGAGCGTCGAGCTGATCGTAAGCCACAGCTACAACGCGGATCTGGAGATCCGATTGATCTCACCGACTGGTCAGTCCCGTAACCTCATCCTGGACCGTTTCGGCAACGGCGACAACCTGGGCGATCCCTCGAATTGCCCTGGTGGTGCCTTGGTCCTGCAGGATGGTGGGACGGCCCTGAACAACACCAATACGAGCAATGTGACCGGTACCTATGCACCCGAACAGACCTTAGCCGGTTTCACCGGTGATCCCAACGGTACCTGGGTGCTTTCCATTTGTGATGATGCCAATGCGGACGTGGGTCACTTCCGCTACGTCCGTCTCAACTTCTGCACGGTGCCCCAGATCACGGCCAGCACCAGCAACAGCCCTGTTTGTGCGGGTAGCGCGCTGAACTTGGGTGTTACGGCCACGGGAACTGCTCCGCTCACCTACGCATGGGCCGGTACGGGCACCTTCAGCCCCGGTGCCAGCAGCCAAAACCCTTCGGTGACCGGTGCCGCCACGGGCAACTATGGCATTACCGTGAGCAACGTTTGCGGTTCCACGAACACCACTGTGCCTGTAACAGTGACGCCGGCCCCCAGCGCCACCATCAGCTACACGGGTTCGCCCTATTGCAGCACGGGTGGCACGGCCAGTGTTACCCATACCGGTACTGCCGGTGGCAGCTACAGCAGCACGGCCGGTCTCAGCATCAACAGTGGCACAGGTGCCGTTGACCTGGGTGCCAGTACGGCCGGTACCTACACGGTGACCTACACCATCGCTGCCTCGGGCGGTTGCGCTGAATTCCAGACCACGGCTTCCATCACGGTCACCGCGGCCCCCAGCGCCACCATCAGCTACACGGGCTCGCCCTATTGCAGCGCATTCGGTCCTGCGGCCGTTTCGCTTACCGGTACCTCGGGTGGAGCCTTCTCAGCCAGCCCTGCGGGCCTCAGCATCAATGCATCCACCGGTGAAGTGGATCCGGGTGCCAGCACCCCCGGCACCTACACGGTGAACTACGACATCGCTGCGGCAGGCGGATGCGGAGCCTTCAACAATTCCACCAGCATTACGATCACCGGGTGCACCTATTACAGCCAGGGCAATGGAGGTGTGAACAGCGCCATCTGGGCCACCACGCCAGTGGGTACGCCCATCGCCGTGATCTGGAACAACACATCGTCCATGGTCATCCAGAGCGGCGACACCATCACGGTCAACGCGAACACGGCCATCAACGACCTCACCACCGAAGCAACGGGCCGTCTGGTGGTCAATGCCGCCAATACCTTGAACGTGCATGGTGACCTGCTCACCCTGGCCCAGTTCACTGTTTCGGCCGCTTCCGGCGAAGTGACCTTGGAAAGCACGGCACCAGTATCCATTGCGATAACAGGAACAGTTGCCTTCAACGACCTTACGGTGAACGCCAGCGCTGGTGTTACCGTGACCGGTGGCCTGAACATCTTCGGAACCCTGCAACTGAACGACGGTACCTTCAATGCCAGCGGTGCCACGGTGCAGTTGCGCAGCGATGCCACACGTACCGGCCGCCTGGGCCCTGTTGACCCGTCGGCATCCTACACGGGTGACATGACCGTGCAGCGTTACATACCCGGTGGCGCCACCAACTGGCGTCTGTTGGGCGCTCCGGTTGCCGGAGAAACGGTGAACGATTGGAAGGACGACTTCTTCATGGCGGGTTTTCCCGGTTCGCACTACCCCAATTTCTACAGCCCCACTGGCAGTGGTATCCTGTGGCCCAGCGTGCGTAAGTACGACGAGACCGTGGCCGATGCTGATGTCAACGAGGGGTTGATCGGTGTGGCCGGAACCACCGAAGCACTTTCAACAGGCCTGGGTTACGCAGTATGGAGCGGTGACAACCTGGGTGGTACCAATCCCTTCCTTGTGGATGTGACGGGTGCCCCCAACGTGGCCAATACGCCGATCACGCTTCCCCTTACGTGGACCAACAGCGGCAACCCTGCTGCCGACGGCTACAACCTGGTGAGCAACCCGCTGCCTTCGCCGATCGACTTCGCGTTCATCAGCCGCGGTAGTGATGTGCAGAACTTCTACTGGATCTACAACCCGGCCAATGGCAACAACGCTACGTGGAACGGTACGGTCGGCACCAATGGCGCCAATGGTATCATCCAGAGCAGCCAGGGCTTCTGGTTGAAAGCGGATGGTCCTGCCGTGACCACCACGGTGGATGAGAGCGCCAAAGTGGCCGGTAATACCGGTGGTGTGTTCGGTGGCTCGCAGGATGGCCCCATGCCCATGGTGCGTCTGCATATCGCCAGCACCGTGAACAGCTACAGCGATGAAGCAGTGGTGGTGTTCCAGGACGGTACCCCTGCGTTCGAGTCCAACGATGTGGCCAAGTTCGTCTTCAGTCACCCACAGGCGCCGCAGATCGCCACGCGCAGCAGCGATGACCACAACTTGGCCATCAGCATGTACGGTGAGTTCAGTAACGCCATCACCATCCCCGTGCTGGTGAACGTTGCGGTGAACGGTACCTACACGGTGACCGCCACCGAAATGGAAGGCATCATCGGGCTCAGCTGCATCACCATAGAGGACCTGCAGACCGGCAGCATTACGCCGCTCACCGAGGGTGCGAGCTACAGCTTCGTGGTGCTTGCCAATGATGACGAGAATGAACCGCGCCTGCTGTTGCATGCCACTGCTCCTGTACAGCGCACACTTGAAGCCGTGAGCTGCAACGGTGCCGCTGATGGTAGTGCAACAGTGACCTTGCCCGGCGGCAACGACCAACTGGTGACCTGGATGACCGCCTTTGGTCAAGTGATCGCACAGCAGACCCTGAGCAACGGCACGGCGACCCTCACTGGTCTCGAGGCTGGCAACTACAGCGTCAGCGTGGCGGTTCAGCAGGGTTGTCCCTCCATCATCAGCGACTTCACCCTCACCCAACCCTTCGCGCTGGAGGTTCAGTCCTCTGTGCAGGATGCCAGCTGCCCTGATGCCAACGATGGCGTTGTGGTGCTGGAGGTCCTGGGTGGTACGGCCCCGCACACCTCCACGTGGAGCAACGGTGTCACCGGTGGGACCATCAGCGCTGCACCCGGTACGTACACCGTGCTGGTGACCGACGCCAACGGCTGCACCACGGAAAGCACGGTAGTCGTTGGCAATGCGCCCGCACCTGTCACCGATATCGTTGTGGACCAACCCGTGGTCATGCTGGGTACGCCCATCCAGTTCAGCACCACGGCGAACGATCTGGATGCCATCTTCTGGGACCTGGGCGATGGCACCACCAGCACCGAGCCTGAGTTCGAGCATACCTACTCGGTACCCGGTACCTACATCGTAACGCAGACGCTGACCCTTGGTGCCTGCACTGCTACGGCCTCGGTTGAGGTGGAAGTGGAACTTACAACGGGCACCACCTCGGGTGAAGCGGTTGAAGGGATCCGTGCCTGGGTATCCGCTGAGGGCTTCGTTGTGGACATCGCGCACTTCGGCGAGCCGGTGGTGATCGAGCTTCGCGATGTGGCCGGTAGGCTCCACGCCACCCAACGAGCTGCCGGCGTGCCATCTCGTATCATCATCCCGCACAGCGATCTGGCCACCGGTATCTGGCTGATCAACGCCCGGGAAGGGGATAACACGACGACCTTCCGACTACCGCTTATCCGGTAGTTGTTGCCCAGACCCTGCTAACGAAGCCCCCGGCCGATCGCCGGGGGCTTTGCTTTGGCAGAGGTTCGGCCGGGTGGCATTGCCGCGTAACTTTCGGCCTTTCCATGAGCAAGAACATTTTCATCGCCCTCGGGGTGCTCTTCACCCTAACGGGTTGCCTCACCATTGAGGAGAACTACACCTTCAAGAAGAACGGCAGTGGCTCCATGGAATACGTGGTCGACATGAGCGAGCTGGGTGAGATGATCAAAGGGTTGGACGCCCTATCCGAGGATAAGGACAAGCCCAAGGACGATCTGGGCATGCTTGATCTGAAGGATAACCTCGAGAAGCTGTCCTCGATCCCGGGCATCAGCAAGGTGAAGCTCAAGAAGGAGGAATGGGTGCAGCGGATCAGCTTCCGGTTCAATGATCTGTCGGCGCTTAATTCGGCGCTCAACGTGCTTCTGCCCGATAGCAGTGGTGAGGCGCACAGGTTCTTCGCATGGGAGGGTAACACACTGGTGAGAACGAATAACCGCCATGCCCAGGAATTGGGTGCGGGGCTCGGTCAGCAGGAGGAAGCGCTGGAAGGCGAGGAAGGTGGTGACCTGAACATGGGCGCCCTGCTGTCGATGATGAAGTACAAGTACCACTTCGTGTTCGCGAACAATGTTGACAGCACCGAGGTGGCTGAAGGGTTGTCCAATACGGCCACGAAGCCCCGCGAAGTGAACGTGGACACGGATTGGGGTATCATTGCCCGCGATCCCAAGGCGCTAGACCTGCGCATTACCTTGCACAAGTAGCACGGCCAACGCCATGGAATACCTGTTGGAGACCGCCATCCGATTGGCCGCCAAGGTCCACAAGGGTCAAACGGACCGCTTTGGAAAACCCTACATCCTGCACGTGATGCGGGTCATGATGCGGGGGCATGATTTTGATGAGCAGGTCCTTGGTGCGCTGCACGATGTCCTGGAACGGTCGGAGCTCACCATGGCCGATCTGGAGAAGAAAGGGTTCTCCCCGCGTGTGCTTAAAGCCTTGCAGCACATCACTCGCGTACCCGAAGAGACCTATGAACAGTATATCGATCGTGTGGTGCAGGACAATCTGGCCATCCGCGTGAAGCTGCATGACCTGGCCGATAAGATGGACCTCTTGCATGTGGAGCAGATGGATCCTTCGGACCTGAAGCGCTACAACAAGCAGCTCGCGGCCTACCACCGTATGAAACGTATGGTGGAGGAGGCCAAGGCCAACATGACCCTGACATCCGTACGGCGTTGAGGTACAGGGGACTTTGGTAGGTCCCGGTGTGGTCGGTCGGCCTATCTTCGCGGCCCATCCAGACCTTACCATGCGCAAGATCTTTTCCATCCTTCTCGCAACACCTCTTTTCGTTGCCTGTGGAGGCGATCATCAGAGTAACGACGTACCCAAGGCCGACACTGTTGCCGTAGCTGACACCTTCCAATGGGAGGCCGAACAGTTCGCGGACGTCCGCGTACTTCGCTACCAGATACCGGGTTGGGACCAACTCACCCTTCAACAGAAACAGCTGTGTTACTACCTCAACATGGCCGGCCTTTCCGGGCGGGACATCATGTGGGACCAGAACTACAAGCACAACCTGAAGATCCGCCGGGCCTTGGAGGCGGTGCTCACCAACTACAAGGGCGAACGCAGTGGCGCCGATTGGGACAATTTCATGCTGTACGCCAAGCAGGTGTTCTTCAGCAATGGCATTCACCACCACTACAGCAACGACAAGCATACGCCTGCATTCCCTCAGGCCTACTTCGAGCAGTTGTTGAAAGAGAGCGGCGCTTCATTGGCCCCGGAGGTGCTGGCTGCCATCTTCGACCCCAGCATCGACGCCAAGAAGGTGAGCCTGGATGCCGACAAGGACCCTGTGCTCGCCAGCGCGGTGAACTTCTACGGTGACGACATCAGCCAGAAGGAAGTGGAGAAGTTCTACGCTGCCATCGAGAAGAAGAACGACCCCCAGCCGCTGAGCTACGGCCTCAACAGCCGCTTGGTGCGTGGTAAGGATGGCAAGTTGATGGAGCAGGTGTACAAGGTGGATGGCCTCTACGGTCCCGCCTTGGCCGAAAGCGTGAAGTGGCTGGAGAAGGCCGTTTCCGTTGCCGAAACACCCGAACAGAAGACCGCCTTGGAGCTGTTGATCAAGTACTACCGTACAGGCGACCTGAAGACCTGGGATGATTTCAACGTGGCCTGGGTGAAGGATACCAAGAGCACGGTCGATTACATCCTCGGTTTCATTGAGGTGTACAACGACCCCATTGGAAAGCGCGCCAGCTACGAGGCCATTGTGGAAGTGAACGACCCCGAGGCCACCAAGAGCATGGCCGTGATCATGGAGAACGCCCAGTGGTTCGAGGACAACTCGCCCCTGCTTCCCCAGCACAAGAAGAAGAACGTGGTGGGCATCACCTACCGCTTCATCAACACCGTAGGCGAGGCCGGCGATGCCGCACCCAGCACCCCGGTGGGTGTCAACCTGCCCAACGCCAACTGGATCCGTGCGGCGCACGGTAGCAAGAGCGTGAGCCTCGGCAACATCAGCGATGCCTACGACAAGAGCAGTGGTCAGAGCAGCCTTGAGGTGTTCTGCCATGATGAGGAAGAGATCGCACGCGCGAAGGAGCACGGTAGCCTGGCCGGTAAGCTGCACACCGCATTGCACGAAGTCGTTGGCCATGCCAGTGGGCAGTTGGAGCCTGGCATTGGCGAGACCGATGCCACATTGAAGACCTATGCCAGCACGTTGGAGGAGGGACGTGCCGACCTGGTGGCCCTCTATTTCGTCATGGATCCCAAGCTGGTGGAACTGGGTGTTATGCCGAGCTTGGAAGTGGGCAAGGCCGAATACGACTCCTACATACGCAATGGCCTGATGGTGCAGTTGCGCCGGATCAAGCCGGGCAAGGTCATCGAAGAGGCCCACATGCGCAACCGCCAATGGGTGAGCGCCTGGGTGTATGAGAAGGGCATGGCCGACAGCGTGATCGTGAAGGTGCAGCGCAACGGCGAGACCTACTTCGATATCCGCGATTACGACAAGCTGCGTGTGCTGTTCGGTGATCTGCTCCGTGAAGTGCAGCGCATCAAGAGCCAGGGCGACTACGAGGCGGGCAAGGCCTTGGTGGAGAACTACGGTGTGAAGGTGGACCAAGCGCTGCACGCCGAGGTGTTGAAGCGTGCCGAGAAGATCAAGACCGCTCCTTACGCAGGGTTCATTCAGCCTGAGATGGAGGCCGTGGTGGACGCGAACGGGAACATCACCGACGTGAAGGTGACGTATCCCAAGGACCTCATCGGCCAGATGCTGCGCTACGGCAAGCAGTTCAGCTTCCTGCCGGACGAGAACTAGACCGCACGCAAGAGCATGCTCCCGCTGACCTTTGGTCGGCGGGAGCATTTTTTTTCCGGCATGATGTAACCTGTGTATCGCAGCCTCCGTTCAACCGGGTGTCCAAGTAGTTCAGAGGTCGATCTGAAGAGTCACGTTGCCCCTGTCCGCCGCCCGGTGGATGGGGGCTTCGTGCTTCCAGTGGGTGCGATTTTTCGCATCCCGCTCTTGGCGAAAGATGTTCTACTATATTTGCCGCCCCTGCGGAGAGATCCACTTACCGAAGTGGCGGAATTGGTAGACGCGCACGTTTCAGGGGCGTGTGACCGAA
>CAZQFG010000132.1:0-8329 GCA_964592515.1 uncultured Chryseobacterium sp.
TCAAGCACATAGGTGCCCACCGGGTGCAGGTTGAACATGCTGTAGAAGCTGGCCACCTCGTACACCTCGATGCGCTGCAGGCCGAGCACTCCGGCCACGGCGTCCATGGCGTTCACGCTCAACCAGCCGTCATTCTCCGCCTGCGCGATGTGCAGGATGGGGATCAACGCGCTTTTGCTGCGGCCTTCGGGATACCGGGCCATCAGGGCCTTGCATTCGGCCAGCGCCGCCTCGCTGAACGCGAACGGGCGGGTGCCCTCGGTGGTGGTGATGGGTCTCGTGCGCGCGCTCATGCGTCCAACTCTCCTGCGATCACGTTCATGCTGCTCATGGTGAGGATCGCATCGCTCAACATGCTGCCTTTGATCATTTCGGGGAAGGCCTGGTAATAGATGAAGCACGGCCTCCGCAGGTGCAGGCGGAACGGGGTCCTTCCCCCGTCGCTCACCAGATAGAAGCCCAGCTCGCCATTGCCACCTTCCACGCAGTGGTATACCTCGCCCACCGGCACGTCCGATTCACCCATCACGATCTTGAAGTGCCAGATCAGGGGCTCCATGGCGCTGTATACTTCCTCCTTGGGTGGAAGGGCCCACTCCGGTACGTCGGCCCGGTAGGTGGTCTTGTCCTTCATGGCATCCAGCTTGTCCATCGCCTGCCGGATGATGGAAAGGCTTTCCCACATCTCCTGTTGGCGCACCATGAAGCGGTCGTACGTGTCGCCGCTCTGGCCCACGGGAATGATGAAATCGAAGTCCTCGTAGCTGCTGTACGGGTCCGCCACACGCACATCGTGGTCCACCCCGCAGGCCCGCAGGTTGGGACCGGTGAAACCATAGGCCAGCGCACGATCGGCGCTGAGGGGGCCGCAGTTCACCGTCCGGTCCATGAAGATCCGGTTGCGCACCAGCATCCGTTCGAATTCCTTCAACACGGCGGGGAGGTCGCGCTGGATGACGCGGACGCGCTCCCAGACCAAGGGGCTGAAGTCGCGTTCCCAGCCGCCCACGCGACCCATGTTGGTGGTGAGCCGTGCGCCACAGATCTCCTCATACACCTCGTAGATCTTCTCGCGCCACTGGTAAACGTACAGGAAGGGCGTGGTGGCCCCGGCATCCTGCCCCACGATGGTGTTGCAGATGATGTGGTCGGCGATGCGCGCCAGTTCCATCACCACCACCCGCATGTACTCCACGCGCTTGGGTAGTTCAATGCCCAGCAGCTTTTCCATCGTCATGTGCCAGCCCATGTTGTTGATGGGGGCACTGCAATAGTTCATCCGGTCCGTCAGCGTGGTGATCTGGTAGAACGGACGGCGTTCGGCGATCTTCTCAAAGGCCCGGTGGATGTACCCGATGGTCTGCTCGGTCTCTAGGATGATCTCGCCGTCCAACGTCAGCACGTTCTGGAATATGCCGTGCGTGGCCGGGTGCGTGGGCCCCAGGTTCAGGGTGGTCAGCTCGCGGAGGTCCTTGCCCTCCACTTGGTCCTGTTTCCAGTAATCGGGTCTGCGTGGCTTCTTCATCGGCCAAAGAAGTCATCGTTCTTGTCCTTGCGCGTGGGGTCCTCCAAGGGATAGTCCTTTCGCAATGGGAAGGCCGGGAAGTCCTCCATGTTCAGGATGCGCTTCAGGTTCGGGTGGCCCTCGAAGCGGATGCCGAAGAAGTCCCAGGTCTCGCGCTCCATCCAGTTGGCCGCCGGCCACAGGTCCACCACGCTGCGGAAAACAGGGTCCGCCATGGTCGTGCGGCTCTTCACCCGCACCCGGTGACCTTCCCGCATGTTGTTCAGGTGGTACACCACACCCAGCTCCTGCTCGGTATCGGGGAAGTGCATGCCGCACAGCGTGGTCAGGAATGTGAACCCCAGCTCGTTCCGCAGATGCTCCAGCACGCCCAACAATCCCTCCTTGTGCACGGTGATGCACAACAGGTCCGATTCAGTGGCGATGGTCGTCACCGAATCCTTGTAGGCCACCATGTGGTCCCGCACCAGCTGATCACGCTCTGGCCGGGCAACGAAGCGGGAGGCCATCTCAGTCGATCGCGTATTTGTTCAACAAGTCCTCGTACTCCTTGCTGTACCGGCGCCGCAGGCTTTCGTTGGCGGCCAGTTCCTGGATCTTCAGGATACCGTCGATGATCTGCTCGGGGCGCGGAGGGCAGCCGGGGATGTAGACATCCACCGGGATAACCCGGTCGATGCCCTGCAGCACGCTGTAGGTGTCGAATATGCCTCCGCTGCTGGCGCAGGCACCCATGCTCAACACCCACTTGGGTTCGGCCATCTGGGTGTACACCTCGCGCAGCACGGGCGCCATTTTCTTGGCAATGGTGCCCATCACCATCAGCAGGTCGCTCTGGCGCGGGCTGAAGCTCAAGCGCTCCATGCCGAAGCGGCTCAGGTCGTAATGCGAGCTCATGGCGCTCATGAACTCGATGCCACAGCAGGAGGTGGCGAAGGGCAACGGCCACAGGCTGTTCTTGCGTGCCAGGCCCACCGCCTGGTCCATGGTGGTGGCGAAGAACCCGGAGCCCATGTGGCCGTCCGGTGGGGTCACGATGGTCGGCTTGGGCCGTTCGATGGATCGCTCCTGGCTCATTCGAATTTCATTACACCCTTGCGCAAAACGTAGTACAGGCCGGCGAGGACGAAGGTCACGAAGACCAGCATCTCCACGAAGCCCAACAACCCCAGCGCCTTGAAGTTCACGGCCCAGGGGTAGAGGAAGATGATCTCCACGTCGAACAGCACGAACAGGATGGCGATCAGCAGGTACTTCACTGAGAACGGCATCCGGGCGTTGCCCTGCTGGTCGATCCCGCACTCGAAACTATCGTCCTTGCGCGTACCCCTCACTTTGGGCCCCACCCATGCGGCGAGGGCCAGCACAAAGCCCACAAAGCCCATGGCAATGAGGGTTTGCAGGAGGATGGGAAGGTAGTCGGCGGGGGAGGGGGCGTGCTCCACGAGCGGGGTGGATGTTGAAAGCGGCAACGAAGTTAGGAGTATCGTGATGGATGGTTGAGGCGGAAAACGAGTGCGGACCAACAGGGCCTGTTCATATGCTCGATAGGTGAACCAGACAGGCTGGGTCGATCAGCACCAACAAGGGATAGTGGCCCACGCTCATGCCACCACCGGTTCGACCCCGATCCCCAGCGCACACTTGAAATGCCCCTTCGGACAGGCCCGGTGCCCGTGCAACCCACAGGGCCGACAGTCCAGCTTCTCCGCTGTCTCCACCACGCGCCCATTCTCCCGCAAGGGCCCGAAGCCGAAGGCCGGCACCGTGCTGCAGAAGATGGCCGTCACCGGCGCGCTCATGGCGCTGGCGATATGCAGTGGTGCGCTGTCGTTCACGTAGCTCATGGCCGCACCCTCCATCATGGCCGCACTTTCCAGCAGGCGGAGGTCCTTGGTCAGGTCCACGCCACGACCGCTGGCCGCGATGATGCGCTGCGCCAAGGCGGTATCGCCCGGTGCGCCGATGATGAAGACCTGTTGCTCGTGCGGCAAGGCCCTCACCAGCTCGATCCACTTGTGCTCCGGCCATTGCTTGGTGAACCAGACCGAGGCGGGCGCGATGCACACGTAGGAAGCGTGTTCCTTCAGGTGTTCGGTGAGGAGCGTGCCCACCTTGGCGCGGTCCTCTGCAGTTGGGTAGAGGTGGGGCAGTGGACGGGTTCCATCCGTGAGGTGCGCGATCAGGTCGTTCAGGCGGTCCACCTCGTGCCTTCCGTTGCCGATGGTGTGATTCACGCTGCGCGAGAAGCCCAAGCTCAGCGGGTTCTTGTCGAAGCCGATCGTCTCCTTGCCGCGCGCCAACACGGTCATCAGGCCGGTGCTCATGAAGCGCTGGCAGTTGATGATGTGGTCGTACTCGGTCCTCCGCAAGTCGCCGATCAGGGCGACGAGGTTCTTGGTCTTGGCGCTGCGCTTGTCCCACACGAACAATTCCCGCAGGAAAGGATGGCCCGTGAACAATCCGTCGTTCCCTTTTCGCACCACCAGGTCGATGGCGGCATCGGGGAAGAAGGCGTGCAACTTCTCCACGATGCTCGTCACCAGCACTGCATCGCCCAGGAAGGCGGTCTGGATGACGAGGAACTGTTTCATGGCGCGGGTTTCAGGGCATAGCGTGGCGTGATCTCGCGGAACACCTTCTCCCACGGCACATCGGCGTAGCCACCGCCCAGCCGCACGATCACCAGCTGGTTCGCGGGGTCCACATGGATGAACTGGCCCAGAATACCCTCGGCGTTGAACGGGCCGTCAGCAAAAGGCAGCCACCACTGATAGCGGTAAAAGGTGGCGCCTCCGCGGGCCGTGTCGGCCTTGGTGCTGGTCTCCACCCATGCTCGGGGCACGAGCTGCTTGCCCCGCCATTCACCCCTGTGCAGGTAGAGCGAGCCTAGCTTGGCGAAGTCACGGGCCGGTGCGTTGATGCAGCAGAAGGCCTTCTCCATGCCGCCCTTCTTCTTGTCGATGCTCCACGAGCTCGAATGCTCCATGCCGAGCGGGTGCCACAGCCGATCGTTGAGGTATTCGGTAAGGGTACGCTGATCGCCTTTGGCGTGCAAGGCACGGGTCAGTAGCAGGCCGAGCAGTTGGGTGTCGCCGCTCACATACTCCCATTGGGTGCCGGGTGGACGCTTCAACTTCAGCTTCAAGGTGTACTTCTCCAACTGACGGCCGTAGTAGAACTTGGCCACGGTGCCGAAGGGGTTCACGTAGCTCTCCTTGAAGTCGATGCCGCTGGTCATCTGCAGCACGTGCTCGATGGTGACGCCCTCGAAGCCGTTCGCCTTCAGTTCGGGGATGAAGTCCACGATCGGCTGCTGCACGTCGCGGATCAGTCCGTCGGCGATGGCCGTGCCGATGAGCATGCTCACCACCGACTTGGCCATGGAGAACGAAGGGTGCACGTGCGCCTCGTCGTAGCCCTTGAAGTAGCGTTCGTACACGATCGTGTCGCGTCTGATCACCATGAAGGCCGTGGTCTTGTGCTTTTCCAGCCAGGTGTCGAAGGGGATCTGTTCCCCCTTGTAGTTCGCAGTGCGCGGTCCGATCTCCTTCACCGCCACGGGGTACTGGAATGGTTCGGGGGAAGCGGGGAGGGGCCGCGTCGGGAACTTCTTGTGGTCGCGGCGGTCGGCGAAGTTCCATTTCACGAAACGCCCCACCGTGCAGCCGTCGAGCAGCAGGGCCAGCAGGAGCAGGGCGATCGGGCGAAGGATGCGCAGTAGAAACAAATTCATAACGATCCTGAACAACGGCGCGCCAAATTAGCCCGATGGATCGTAGGCTTCAGTGAGTATTCCTGTTTAATGCTTCACGAAACGGCCGTGCAATACTTCACCGTGCGTATTCACCAAGTGAAGTACGTAGCTGCCTGAGGCCAGTTGGTCCACCGCGACCGTTGTACCACCAGCCACTTGGCCGGCCACCAAGACGCTACGCCCATCCATGGTCAGCACCTGCATGTACCACATTCCATGAGGCAACATAATGCGCAAGTGGTCCTGTACCGGGTTGGGGTAAGTGAACACCGCGTCGTTCGTGCGCTGTGCCAGACCAACGCTCATCTCGGCGACCAGGTCCGCGTTGTTGGTGCGGATAGGATCGTTGAAGTCGAAGAAGATATCCGCCGCATTGCGAAGGAGCGTTCCTGGCAGTGGTGCGCCCTGTGTGCGGATGCGGAAACTCGCGAAGCCTTGGCTGCCTTCGAGGTCGGCGGTGCTGTCCGGGAGCATGATGTTGGGGAAGTCGAACCGCAGCACACGTCCGGGTTTCAGCGATGCCTCGAACGCGTGCGAAGCGCCAAGGATCTGCAAGGAGCCCAGGTCGAAGTCAACAGCGATGGTGTCCAAGAGGTACACGTTCACGGCTTCGGCCGTGCCCGTATTCTGGAAGCGGATGGTATAGTCCACCCACACATCCTGATCGATGAAGTAGATGCTCTCGCTCAACGCGGAACTGGTCTGCAAGAGCTTGTCGTTCGGGTCGTACGCGTTCACGATCGTGCTCGTGGTGGTGTAGCTATCGTTCGTGGGGTCCGCATCAGCAACGGCACCAGAGATGGTCGCGATACCGTTCACCACGGTTCCGGTGAGGTTGGCATTGGCCGGGATCTGTAGGACCACGGTATAGGTCTGAGTGGTGAAGCCATCGAGCGACGGAATGGACCATTGCACAAGGCCGGGGCCTACCTGGGTTCCGCCGCCATCATCGATCACCGAAAAGAGGGAGGAGTAGATGAGGTCCAGATCGAGGTCACTGAAGGCGTATGGCCCTTGATTGCTCACGGTAACGGTGTACAATACCGAGAATCCCGGACGATGGATCCCAGCGCTGAGGTGTACGCTGACGTCCGGCCCGAACTGCGGGTCCATGGCAACGTTGATGGTAGCTGAAGGTGTGCCGGCGTTGATCGAGAAGTTCGCGGGGAGCGTTGGGCAGATCGCATTGTATCCGGCCGCTGAGGTGTTCAATGCGTAGTCGCCATAGAACAGTTCCGTGGCGTAGTTGCCGCTGGCATCGGTGAGCTGGTAGTTGTTGCCGGGTGTGATCTGCACCACGCGATAGGGGAGACCAAGGTCGGCCGCGTCCTGGATGCAATCACCGTTCAGGTCGGCGTAGACCACACCGGTCACTGGTCCACACGGGTCGGTGGAAAGGGGGACTTCCACGGTGAAGGAGGCGCTACAGAATGGGCCGCTGGTGCCCCCGGGAGATGGTCCCCAACCGCCGTAAAAGGCATTGATGGTATAGGTGCCCGGTGCCAGGTTGCTGGCGTTCCAAGGGTTGTTGGAGGCCGCATTGATCACACCGGAAGGACCATTTACGATCACCGAGTCCATATTCGCGAAGACCAGTTCGAGGCTGCCCGTATTGCCGCTCGCACAGCTGGCTGTGGCGGTGGCAGAGAGGAGCTGCGGGGCCATATCGCCCAACACTTCCAGTGGCCCCAGCACTCCGGTGCAGCCGTTGATGTCGGCCACGGTGACCATGTAGGTGGTGCCGGGGCACAGGTTGTTCAACGAAAGACCGTTCGGGTTGGCCATACCGGACGGGCCCGGTGGGTCGAAGGTTACCGTGTACGGCATGGTTGCGCCATTGAATGGAATAAGCTGGTAGAAGCTGCCGCTGCAGGTGGCATCGCACGACCAAACGGGGCCGCTGGGAACGATATCGGGGAAAAGTCCGGGGATCAGAAGGACCTCTGCAGATGCGCTCACCTCATTGCCGTTGCTGTCGAACACCGTGACCGTATGGATGCCCGGCAGAGCATTAGAAATGGAGGGCGTGCCTTGCCCTTGCGGCGGTGTGGGGGTCCACATGAACGAATACGGAGGGTTTCCACCAAAGACCGAGGCAAGGATGGACCCGGTTTCGTTGCCACAAGTGGCATGCTGAATGCTGAACAGGATGGTGATGTTGGTCTGCGCCGTGGCGTATAACGAGCCAAAGGCGACCAGCAGAGAGAGTAAGGTTCGGGTCATGGGAGGGATGTTTCCGGTAGTGTGAAGCTACATGGCCAAGGCCGGTCCGGAGGCAGGACGTTGGGAAGATATCAACCGGTGCCTGAAGCCCTGCGGTCCGTCTAGTCCTCCTTCAGCGTGATCAACACCTTGTCGATCCGGTGCCCGTCCATGTCGATCACCTCGCCATAGAACCGCTCATCCACCAAGCGTTCACCGGGCTTGGGGATGTGCTCGAGGCGGCCGAGGAAATAACCGGCCACCGTCGCGTAGGTGGTTTCGCTCTCGTTGATGATGTCCATCCCGATGCGCTGGTTCAGGTCGCCGATCAGCACCTGCCCGCCCACCAGCCACGTGCCGTCCTCCCGTTTCACGACCTCCTGCTCCTCCGCGTCGTCCTCATCGGGCAGGTCGCCCACGATGGCCTCGGTCAGGTCGTGCAGGGTGAGTACGCCTTCGAACTGGCCGTGCTCATCCACCACCAGGGCGATGTACTGCTTGTTCTTCTTGAACAGTTTCAGGATGCTATAGGCCGAGGCGCCTTCGGGAATGATCACCGGCGGGCGGATCACCTGTTCCAGCCGGAAGTCCGGTGTGGAGAGCTTTTCCAGCAGGTCGCGGATGTTCAAGGTGCCTTCGAACTCATCCACCGTGCCCCGGCATACCGGGAATTTCGAGCGTGTGCTCTCCTTCACCTGGGCAATGATCGCCTCCAAGGGTTTTGTACTGTCCACCCACTCCACCTCGCTGCGGTGGGTCATCAACGTGCGCGCCACCTGTTCGCTGAAGCGGAAGAGGTTCTGGTGCGCCTCGGTCTCCTGCTTGTCCAACAGGCCCTGCACGTT
>CAZQFG010000133.1:0-3600 GCA_964592515.1 uncultured Chryseobacterium sp.
CCTCGAATGAGGCCATGGTCGCGAGCATTGTTTGGATCCGCTTGGCCAAGGCCATGCCGCGCGGCGCCACGCCCACCACTACGATGGCCTTCTCGCTATAGTTCTCTTCGTGCAACTGGTGGGCAATGCGCTGCAGCTTCCGCTGAACATGCTCGTGGTCCAGTACGATCGTGCGCTCGCTCATGGTCCGGACGAAAGTAGTGGATGGCCGTTAGTCCACCATGATGCGCCCGTTCTGTATGCGTCCATCGGACCGTTGTAGCTGCCACACGATTGGGCCCACGTACTGCGCTGGAAGCGCCAGGTGCTGCTGTCCGCCCTTGAGCGCATGCCGTCCGATCGTTCGGCCCGCAGGGTCGCTCAGCACCAACGTACCATTGATATCGCCTCCTGTCAACCTCAGGTAACCACCATGCGCGAAAACGCGAAGGCTCGGCGCATCCGGTCCGTTCCCCACGGCGGTGTTCAGCAGGTTAATGGTGAACGCGGTGCTGTCGGTCCTTCCGCAATCATCGGAAACAAGGAGCGAAATGGTGTAGGTGCCAGTGCCTGCATAGGTGTGCAAAGGGTCAGCATCGGTGCTGGTGGTGCCATCGCCCAGGTCCCAGAGCTGTGTGGCGCCACCCACCGTATTGTTCGCGAACTGCACGGTGGTACCGCTGGTCAGGGTCCAGTCACCGGTGGCGACGGGGTCGTTCAAGCCGATGTTCCAAGGCAGGTTCGCATCCGCAACAATAGTGCTTGCCATGGTGCGCACCGTCAGTGCTTGTTCCGTGGTGATGCCCGCAGGTACCATGGTGGCATCCATGCACGAGCGACGGAACAAGGTGCTGGCCAAGGTGCTGGCGGCGATGTAGCTGCCCAGCACGTTGGGGTGGCTGCCATCGGTGTAGAGGCCGGTGGTGGGGAAGTCGCTGCGGTGCGTGCGCCAGACCTCGCCGGCCGGGGCGCACCAGGCGTTGTTCAGCGCGGCCATTTCCACGTAGCTCTCATACAGGCGTTGTTGCATGCCTTCATAAGTGCAAAGTGGCGGGTAATTCGGGCAGTTGGCGGCATCACCGTTCTCGCGTCCCCATGTCATCAGGTACACTACTTCGGTGCACGGGTTCGCGGCCCTTACTTGCTGGGCCAGTTGGGCGGCATAGGGGTACACTTCCATAGCCACCTGTGCCGGTGGGAAGGCAGGGCGCTGGCTTTGTTCCTGGAACACCACGAAATCCCAATCGCCTTGGGCAATTGCGCTCTGCGTGGGCGCATAGGTGGTATGCCCTTGGAAGGTGTATCCGCCGGGTGCTACCATACCGGTCTGCACGGTCTCACCCATGCTGGCAGCCAGTTGGGTGAACATGCCGGGCAGGTCGTTGGAGTAGGTGTAGCTGTTGCCCACAAAGAGCACACGGGTGGTCTGGGCATGGGTCGCCAGGGACCAGAAGCCCAACAGAAAAGCAAGCGTTCGCATTAATGGGATGACTTGGAATAGCTCTTTACGTTGCCTGGCCTGCCCAGATATTGGCTCTCGGTCAGGCGCGTGCCGGTGTATTTGAACACGCGGTCCAGCAGTTCGAGCAGCTCGGGGCTCAGGCGTTTGAACCGGATGCACGAGCGGCCCGTGTCGTAGAGTTTCAGTTCGTTCTTGAAGGCGACCAGCAGGTCGTACGGCATGATGTACACGGCCATGAAGCTTTTCTGGCTGGCCAATGCCGCCAGCGCATGACCATCGAGGTGGAAGGTGGGCATGCCATAGGCCATGTCCTCTTTCAGCGTCGGCCATATCCGCAGCAGGGTGTCGCGAATGGCGCCCAAGGCCATGCGCCGATCATCCGGCAATTGGGCCAGATACTCCTCCACTGTGGCGGCGACGATCTTCAGGGCGTGTGGCATTGGGCTCCGTGAAGTTCGGAAAGATCGGGGAATACCTAACCGGGGTCCAGTTCAAATGTGCCTATCTGGTCCAAGCGCACCTCGACGCCGCTGTCCAGTCGCAGCCATTCAGCCTTATCGCGATGGAAGAGGTCCACGATGCGTCCGCTCACTCGTTGTCCGTTGCTCAGCGTCAGTGTCACTTCTTGTTTCAGTGTGGCCGCCGCTTCGTACCTATCGTACAGGTTGCAATCGATAGGGGTATAGACGGCCGCTTTTTGCGCAACAAGCCATAGTTCGCGCCCTGCTCGTGGCTTGATGGAGTTGTGGCAGGGTTCCATGGAAACGTGGGCGAACTGCCTGCGGAAGATGGGCTCATAGTCCGCCTTGTATCCTCCGAAAGGCGGCCGGTCCGCGTTGAGCGTGTCGTTGAAGAGCACGCCCACCAGCTTGCCTCCTGGGTTCAGCAATTGCTTCATTTTGGCCACGTAGCGATCGCGCAGCGTGGGTTCCAATGCACAGAAGAAGGTCTGTTCCAGAATGCGGTCGTACTGGCCTTCATGGGCGAAGAAGTCACCCATGAGCAGGTGGTCCTTCGGGAAGTCCGGGCAACGCGTTAGGAGGTCCTTGAAGGGCGCGTCCGTAAGGTCGATCACGAACACGTTGCGGAAGCCCAAGCGATGCGCGTACTCGGCCTCCCACGCCCGCCCACCACCGGGGATCAGGATCTTCAGGTCCTTGTCCGTCAATTGGTCCAGGTACTCCTTCAGCGGCGTCGATGGCCCACCAAGGTCCCAGCCGGTCTCGCCGGTGTGGTAGCGGGTTTCCCAGAAATTGCGATCGAGGTTCATTGGGCGAAGTTGCGATGGGTAGAAGGAACCGTGAATGAACGTTGATGAACGGAAATGACCATCCCAAGAAGTACATATTGACGTGCATTTCCGTCCAATTCCGGTTCGCATTTCATCGCTTCACCCGCCGCATAGCGTTCTCCGTATAGAGGGAACCGTGAATGGACGAGGATGAACGTGAATGAATGCGGCTCTGATAAAGATCGTCGTGAACCGAAATGGTGCTACTGAGAACGTTGAGCTTGTCGTAGCCAAACATGTCTCCATTCCAGCCGAGGACGCTTAAAGTTGATGATAAGGCCGACTTCAAGATCGGTTATCCGCAGGTAGTTCAGCATTCGTCCAACCTCTATGTCACCAATGCGTTCGATCGTCTTTGTGTCTACGACCACCGAGCGTTCCACGACAAGGTCTGGCACGTACTCGCCGATGAGCTCAGAGCGGTAATAGATCGGAAAGCGGGGTTGTTGTTGGAAATAGATGCCAGAGGCCTTCATTTCGATGCATAGGGCATTCTCGTACGGCTTTTCATGCAGCCCATGGCCCAGAACGTTCATGACCCGCATGGCGCAACCAACAATAGGTCTGGTCACTTCGTGGTCGTCCGAGTTCAAGTTGGTCATGGCGCTATCATCGGTAATGTGAACTTAGTTCAATGCGACGATCTCCAAGATACCATCGAAGAAGGTATCTATTCCCGTTCATCGCCGTCCATTCCCGGTTCGCATTTCATCGCTTTGCCAGCCGCATAGCGTTCTCGGGGTAGAGGGAACCGTGAATGAACGTTGATGAACGGAAATGACCGTCCCAAGAAGTCTTTATTGACGTGCATTTCCGTCCATTCCCGGTTCGCATTTCATCGCTTTGCCAGCCGCATAGCGTTCTCGGG
>CAZQFG010000133.1:3700-8147 GCA_964592515.1 uncultured Chryseobacterium sp.
GTAGAGGGAACCGTGAATGAACGTGGATGGACGGGAATGAAGAACTCAGGCAATTCAAATTGCCGTTCATCCCCGTCCATTCCCGGTTGGATCCTCACCGCTTCACCAGCCGCACCACGTTCTCCACGTGGTAGGTATGCGGGAACATGTCCACCGGCTGCACGAAGTCGATGCGGTAGCGGTCGTTGAGGATGGCCAGGTCGCGGGCCTGCGTGGCGGGGTTGCAGCTCACGTACACGATGCGCTCAGGGGCCAGCTCCAGCAGGTGGCGCGTCACGGGCTCGTCCATGCCGGCGCGGGGCGGGTCGGTCACCACCACGTCCGGTCGACCATGCTGCGCCACGAAGGCCGCGTCCATCACCTTCTTCATGTCGCCGCTGGTGAAGCTCACGTTGGTGACGCCGTTCAGTTCGGCGTTCACGCGGGCATCGGCCACGCTTTCGGGCACCAGTTCCACACCCGCCACATGCTTCGCACGGGCCGCGAGGTAAAGCGTAATGCTCCCCGCACCGCAATACAGGTCGTACACGTTCTCGGCGCCGGTGAGGCCGGCCAGGTCGCGCGTGAGGCGGTACATGGCGATGGTCTGCTCCGGATTGGTCTGGAAGAAGGTCTTTGGACCGATGCGGAACTTCAACGGCTTCCCGCCTGGTCCATCCGGCAGCTCCTCCACGATGTGGTCGCGGCCGTGGTACACCTGCACGTCGAGGTCGTAGATGGTATCGTTCTTCTTGGGGTTCACCGTCCACAGCAGGCTTGTGAGCTGCGGGAAGGCGCCGAGCAGCGCGGCCAGCAGGCGCTCACGGGCCTCGCGGTCCTCGTGGCCCACGGCCAGCAGCACCATGCATTCACCCGTCGTGGTGGTGCGGATCAGCAGGGTGCGCAGGAAGCCTTGGTGTTCCCGCACATCGTAAAAGCTCAACCCCTGCTGCCGCGCATGCTCCCGAACGAAGTTGCGGATGCTGTTGCTGGGCTCGGGCTGCAGGTGGCATTCGCTGAGGTCCAGCACGCGGTCGAAGCGCATGGGGATGTGGAAACCGAGCGCATTACGGTCCGTGTGTTCATCTTGCGTATTGATCTCGTCCGTGGTGAACCACCGCTTGTTGCTGAACGTGTACTCCAGCTTGTTACGGTAGTAGCGCACCCCGGGCGAGGCCATGATGGGCGTTACGGGCGGAAGCACCAGCCCACCCAGCCGCTCCAGGTTGTCGATCACCTGCTGCTGCTTGTACTCCAACTGCTTGGGGTAGGAGAGGTCCTGCCACTTGCAGCCGCCACAGGTGCCGAAGTGTTTGCAGAAGGCGGGGATGCGGTCGGCGGAGGGTGTTACGATCCGCGTGGTGATCGCCTCGGCGTAGTTGCTCTTCTTCTTCGTTACCCGAACATCCACCATATCGCCCGGCACGGCGCCGGTCACGAAGACCACCATGCCTTCATGCTTCGCTATCGCCTTGCCCTGCGCACCCGCGCTTTCGATAGTGAGGTTCTGGTAGAACAGGGGTTCCTTGTACTTGCTGCGGCGCATGGTGGTGGTGTGGCGGAGCACTGAAGGGTTCAGGCCCTTTTGCTCAGCGGGTCGGCGAAGATACCCGTAGTTTTGAAGCCCTTTTGCGTACAGAACCCGCGTCCAGCAAGCCATGGCGATACACACCACCTCCCGCACCCGCACCCAACAGGCCATCGAGCTCGAGGAGCACTACGGTGCCCACAACTACCACCCCCTCCCGGTGGTGCTCGACAGTGGCAAGGGTGTGTTCGTGTGGGACGTGGAAGGCAAGCGCTACTACGATTTCCTCAGCGCCTACAGCGCCGTGAACCAGGGCCACTGCCACCCGCGCCTGGTGCAGGTGATGCAGGAGCAGGCCACGCGCATGACGCTCACCAGCCGCGCCTTCTACAACAGTGTCCTCGGTGAGTATGCGCAGACCGTTTGCACCCTCTTCGGCTACGACCGCATGCTGCCCATGAACACGGGCGCCGAGGCCGTGGAGACCGCCATCAAGATGGCGCGCAAGTGGGGCTACGAGAAGAAGGGCATCCCCGCCGGACAGGCCAAGATCATTGTGTGCGAGGGCAACTTCCACGGCCGCACCATCACCATCGTGAGCATGAGCACCGATCCCGACAGCCAGGGCGGTTTCGGGCCCTTCACGCCCGGCTTCGAGGTGATCGCGTACGACGATATCCCCGCGTTGGAGAAGGCGCTGGAGGACCCGCACGTCTGCGCCTTCCTCGTGGAGCCCATCCAGGGCGAGAAGGGCGTGTACGTGCCGGCCGACGACTACATCCCCCGCGCCATCGCCGCCTGCAAGGCCCGCAACGTGCTCTTCATCGCGGACGAGATCCAGACCGGCATCGCGCGTACCGGCCGTTTGCTCGCCTCCTGCCACAACAATGGCTGCAGCTGCACCAAGGGCCTTTGCGAGTCGCGTGAAGGCGTGCAGCGCCCCGATGTGGTGATCCTTGCCAAGGCCCTCAGCGGCGGCATGTATCCCGTGAGCGCCGTGCTGGCCAGCGATGCGGTGATGAACGTCTTCACCCCCGGCACCCACGGCAGCACCTACGGCGGCAATCCCATGGGCGCGCGGCTCGCCATCGAGGCGCTGAGCATCGTGCAGGACGAGGACCTCTGCGGCAATGCAGAGCGGCTCGGACAGCTCTTCCGCGCCGAGATGCAGAAGCTGGTGGAGGAATACGACTTTGTGAAACTGGTGCGCGGTCGCGGCCTGCTGAATGCGCTGGTGATCGAAGCGCGCACGGCCGCCGACGGTTCACCTAGTACCGCATGGGAACTCTGCTTGCTGCTGCGCGACAACGGCCTGCTGGCCAAGCCCACCCACGGCGACATCATCCGCTTCGCCCCGCCGCTGGTGATCACCGAGGAGCAGCTGATGGAGTGCGTGAACATCATCCGGACGAGCGTGCGGCAGTTCGCGTAAGGGCGCCGGATAGCGGGTTGCGGAAGCTTCGAGGCGCAGGCCTGACCCGGAGGCAGGGTCCCCTTCGGGTGACCGCTGTATAGCCCAAGTCATGAACTAATTTTCCGTGCTGCTTCTTCAGCACTTTTATGACTACCGAATCCATTTATTCTGGCGACAATATCTTCTTTGTCAAGAATTAATATTGAGTAAGAATGTGAGCCAGTGCTTTCTGAGCTTCCTCCGGAAATGAATCCATCAATAGCGACATTGAAATCTTGGTGATCTATTGTGTGTTGATTATTTGTTATTTTAAATTTCCCAATTTTTAAAGTTTTTACAATTGAAATATTTCTATCTTTTGTTATTTTTATTTCTCTATTGAATATTGTATAGGCTATCAATGCGATACATAAAAATAATATACCAAATAGTATTTTGTTCTGAATATCAGGAATAATAAGAGATAGAACTGGTATGGTCATAATCGAGATGTCAAAGTATTTTTGTTTGACCAATACTGAGTTCATGTTAAGCTGCTCAATTATAGGTAGAGACATGATGCAAGTTTGTTCGTTGACCCCGCTCCCGCGGATCTGCTATCCGTGGTTCCTATGCTGCTTCATCATTTCGCGATGTTCCATGCTGGAGCTTCGGATCCCACTCAGCAGTTCGTGGAGTTGCGTGTAGCAGAACGAAAATAGCGTTGGCCGATCGCAGATCGGCGGCAGCGGTACGGCCGTGACCGCTGATCTGAGGAAGACCACGGATCGCAGATCCGCGGGAGCGAGGGGGATTTGCCGCCTTATCGGGCTGTCCGCTGTGGTGTCCTCGTCCCGGCCTGCGGTCGCGGGGCTGCGGGGGCTTCCTCTGGTCGCCTCCTCGCTCCACGCGTCCGCAGGGCCGTTCCTTCGGCCAGCCGCCGCTTCCATCCCGGGCGGGGGCATACTCCCACGGCTCCCTCAAGGGCCTCATTCCCATGGAATCCTACACCAAGCCGGACCAAGCCTTGGACCTCCGGCAAGCCATCCATCAGGCCCGCGCCATACGCATCGCCGAGAACAAGCAAATGAACTGTTCGTTCTGTCCCGGCACCCGGAATTGATCACCAGAAAGGCCGAAGGCCGGACAACTTGGCCGCGGCTCTTTCGGCTTGGCCCGAAGTCCATCCGGAATGATCGCGATCATTCGATCGGTCAAGGTCTACTAACCCTCCAAGACCTTCCGCCACCTCTTCATCCACCTGTCCCTTGGTCTAGTCCTCCCTCAAAACCACCACTTCGAAATTTCGAAGCCTTTATTCCGGCATTCTCGTGGGAGTAGCAGGGCAGCAGTTGCTGGCTGCGCATGCGCACCCGGCCATCCGCCACATCATCGCCCAGAAGGACATCCGCTTCTCCAATTCACCCATCGAGGCGATCAACAAGATCATGAAAGGTTACCTACGGAACCACGCGCCGCAGAGCTTGACCGCCACGGAGCACGTGGTAGCCAGCGCAGTACACGACTACACCGAGGTGCGCCCCCAC
>CAZQFG010000134.1:0-8062 GCA_964592515.1 uncultured Chryseobacterium sp.
GAAGCGGAGGGTGCCCTGGCCCTGCACCTGCACCGTGTACACCCCGTTCTGAAGCATCGCGACATCCAACCGCACGATGCCTTCACCATTCACAGCGGTATGCTCCACGACCACACGGCCCATGCCATCGAACACGCGCACTTGGGAACCCTGGGGCACACCCGATAGTGTAACGGCCTCGCTGGCCGGGTTGGGAAACAGGCTCAGCACAGGGCGCTGAATGGTGGGAACTGAAGTGCCCAGACGGATATCCAAGGCCAGGTTACCGGGAGAGACCCCCACGGCCACCGTGGAAAGCACATTGCCTTCGAGGTCCATGACATGCAGATCACCCGTAGTGAAAAAGTCGGTGGTCGTGGCGTAGAGCACACCGTTCACCGGATCTTCTGTGAGGCCGTACACCGCAGGGCTGCCCGCAAGGGTATCGGCCACCACGCCGTTGTTCAGGTCGAAACGGGCCAGTTCGTTCTGGGCATACTCCATGTAGTATACACGTCCATTGGCACCCACTTTGGCCGAAGCAGCACAGCTTGAATTCGCGGACACGTTGGTCGTATAGGAAATGATGCCGGTGGAAACATCAACGCGGCTGATGCTGCTGTGCGAGAAGTCGGTGTTGTTGAAAGCAATGATGTCGCCTTCGTGCTCCATGAGTTTCTCGGGGTTGGTGCCATCCGGGCCAAGGTCAACCTCGGTACCATATGTACCAGCAAGAAGATCGACCACACCGACACGGCCCACGAAATTGCCCCACTCGAAGGCGTTGCCCACGGCCAGGTAGGCCTTATTGCCCACCACCAACACATCCTCTGCAGCGAACTGCAGGCCTTCCGCCGGTGTGATGGCATACAGCATTTCCAACGAGTTCCGGTCACGTACCTCGAAGTAGTGTGGCAGGCCACCGAGCTCTCCTCGGGTGATAAGCAGTTGGTCGTTCCACACGGCCAGCTTGCGCACGCCTTGCACGAGGACCTCTCCGGTCTGCTGATAGGTGTCCGCATCGAAACGCAAGACGCGGTCATCAGCGGCCACGTAGATATCGCCACCATCCACCAGAACATCGCTTCCGAAACGGGGGCCTGAGAGAGTGGCCACGGTCTGGTAGGTACCAGTGGAAGGATCGTAACTACCCAAGGCCACGGGCACCAACTGGCCCTGGCCATTGAAGTAGTCGTAATACCCTTCATTGAGCACCACCACTTGGTGCACGGTGGATTGTGCGCCGACCTGCAGCGCGAGGGCCAACAGGCCCGTAGAGAGTACTGAACGGTACATGGAAAAAAGGATTTGGTTGCCGCGTTCACCGCACGGCGTTAACGAGGTGAAACCCTGGGTAGAACGGAAGGCCTGTACCGCAAGCCCTCTGCCCTTTCCCGGGGCCGAGATCGACAGACCCGGTCAAAAACCCGGGCCGCGCAGTGGCAGGTCTTCTGGCTCGTCGCCCTACCTGTTGCGCCTTCCCGACGTCCTAACGACATCAGTGGCATGCTGCAACAGGCGTCAGCGGCTTACAGCTGCGGGAACAGCTCCCGGTTCGCACGGGATTCCCTCTTCACCTTTGGAAAGGCGCCCTTCGATCACTCCCCGGGCACCTCTCATCGGCTTGTCCGCACCATGGTCGGGGAAAAGACCCGCTCCATGACACAAGACCACTACGCGCAGCGAATGTAGGTGGCTCGATCAGAACCGGCACGCAAGAGACAATTGCGCGCCAAGACCGCGGGTGCGGAGAGTGGCCTCATAGCCACTGAGGTCCACGCTGGTCCCGTTCAGTTCATAGGCCCTTAGCGGCATGTTGGTGGTCATATAGCGAAGCTGGAACTGCAAGGCCAGTAGGTCGCCGAGGCCAAAGGCGACACCCGTGCTCAATCCGAAATTCCCCCCGCTGTACCGTGCATCGGTGGACACGAGCGCTTCAGAGCGTTCGATGCGTAAGGCGGACATCCCCAGTAGCACCGAAGCCATCCAAGCGAAACGGTCATTATTCACCAGGTAGAACCGGGGCTGAAGACCAGCCAACACGATCGCGTTCGACTCCGTAGCGCTGGAATCGAGGTAGGATCCGGGTTCGATATAAAGCCCGAGCGCAAAGCCCTTGGAAAGCCCAAAGCCCAGCTCTATTGGGAAGGTCACCGAAGCGGCACCATCGTTCTTGGTTTCGCTCAACCACTGCCCCAGGACCAATAAACGCTGCTCGTACTCGGTGGCATGGCCTGCAGCATGCACACCGAGCGAAAGGTGGAAAGTGCCTTTCTCGTTCATCTGGGCGGAAGCGGAGAACGAGGCGAACAGGATCTGGCCGATGAGCAGCAACAGGAACGGAGAGCGCATGATCGGAACTGTCTTGCCGGGAAAGATAACAGCGGTATGCCCCCGTTCAGGAACCCAAGAAAAAGACCAGCCTGACAGGCATCGGCACTTTACAGCGGAAAGAGATGATCCTATATTCGGCCCGTCACGTGAACAAGTTGCTTTGGGGACCGTTCCTCTTGCAGCCACCCACAAAGAGCAGGAGACATCCATGGAACAGCGACCGGATCCCAAGACTGCAGCTGCCGGAACGGAGACCGAACGGAACAACGAGGCCCAGAAACCCACCTTTGGTTCTTACTGTCCCGAGAAGCTGGGCTTCAACCCAACGAAAGACCTGAACCTTCCAAGTAGCTATGATGAGGTGGTGAAGCGGTTCAATCGCCTGCAAGGTGATCGGGCCATGGAAGTGCTGAACTGAACGTTCTGAAAGTGCATTCAAAGCCCCACTTCGGTGGGGCTTTTTGCTTTGGGCCACCTGACGAAAGTCTTTTTTCCAGGCAGACACACGCCCCTAATTTCGACACATCCCCCGCGTGTCCCGTCCTGACCGGCGGTATGTGGAAGTTCCGAAGCTGTTCGGACGAGACCTCCACGGTGGCATGAGATCCATGTTCCACTGTTCGCGCCATGGCCACCGGCAAGCGCATAAAATCCACTCGTCATGCACACCTTCGATGCGAAACACATCAAGAACATCGTCCTGCTGGGCTCCCACGGATGCGGCAAGACCACGTTGGCCGAAACCATGCTCTTCGAAGCGGGTCTGATCAAACGCCGCGGCCGTGTCGAGGACAAGAACACCGTGAGCGACTTCCACGAGTTGGAACACGAGCGCGGTAGCAGTGTATACAGCACCGTGCTGCACACCGAATGGAGGGATTACAAGATCAACATCATCGACACACCGGGCCTGGATGACCTGGTCGGCGAGACCATCCCTGCCTTGCGCGTGGCGGACACGTGCGTGCTCATGCTGAACGCCCACCATGGCGTTGAGGTGGGCACGGACCTGGTGTGGGAACACATGGCGCACTACCACCGTCCCGTGATGATCGCCGTGAACCAACTGGACCACCCGAACGCCGATTTCGATGCCACGGTGGCCCAGGCGAAAGAGCACTTCGGGAATACGGTGACCGTGATGCAATACCCGGTGGAGCAAGGCGACGGCTTCCACCGCATCATCGACCTGCTGAAGATGACCATGTACGTCTTCAAGGATGGCGGAGGCAAGCCTGAAAAGCAGCCCATTCCCGAAGGCGAAAAGGCCCGCGCCGAAACCCTGCACAAGGAACTTGTGGAGAAGGCCGCCGAGAACGATGAGACCCTGATGGAGCACTACTTCGAAAAGGGCGAGCTGGACGAGGACGAGATGCGCATCGGCCTGAAGCAGGGCATGATGAAGCGCACCTGCTATCCGGTGTTCTGCCTGAGCGCACTGCGCGATATGGGCAGCGGTCGCATGATGAGCTTTATTGACAACGTAGCCCCTTGCGCCACGGAGATGCCCCCAAAAGCACTTGCGGACGGTGGAACCCTGCCCTGCTCACCGGAAGGCCCAACGGTGCTGTTCGTCTTCAAGACCATGATCGAACCCCGGGCAGGCCACATCAGCCTGTTCAAGGTGATGAGCGGCGAACTGAAGGAAGGCATGGAACTGGTGAACGACAATACCGGGACCATTGAGCGGGTGAACCAGCTCTTCATTGTGGATGGCAAAGAGCGAAAGCCAGTGGAAAAGCTCGTTGCGGGTGACATCGGAGGCACCATCAAGCTGAAGGACACCGCCACGGCCCACACGCTTCATATCCCAGGCAGGTCCATCAAGTTGCGTCCGATCGCCTTCCCCGAACCGCGGTTGCGACAGGTGATAAAGGCCGCGGACCAAAAGCAAGAGGAAAAACTGCACGCCGCCCTGCTCGAGATCCACAAGGAGGACCCGACCATTGTGATGATCTACAGCCGCGAGACCGGCGAACAGTTGGTGGGAGCCCAAGGAGAACTGCACCTCAGCCTGCTCAAGTGGAAATTGAACCATCACTACAAGGTGGACTGCGTGTTCAGCAGCCCGCGCATACCCTACCGCGAGACCATCCGCAAGGGCGCTGAGGCCAGCTACCGGCACAAGAAACAGACCGGCGGCAGCGGCCAGTTCGGCGAAGTACACCTGAAGATCGAACCGTGGACGGAGGGAATGCCTGAGCCCCATGGACACAGTGTTCGGGGCAAAGAGGAGATCGATCTGCCCACCGGGGGCAAACTGGTGTTCTACAATTGCATCGTGGGAGGCGTGATCGACAACAAGTTCATGCCCAGCATCCTCAAAGGTGTAATGGAGAAGATGGAACGCGGCCCGCTGACCGGATCACCTGCTCGCGACATCCGCGTGATCGTGCATGAAGGCAAGATGCACCCGGTGGACAGCAATGACATCAGTTTCAAGATCGCAGGGCTCCAAGCGTTCAGGGAAGCCTTTACCATGGCCGACCCACAGCTGATGGAGCCTATCCAAGAGTTGGAGGTACGCGTACCGGCCGAACTGATGGGCGATGTGATGACCGATCTGCAGGGACGCCGCAGCATTGTGCTCGGCGTTGATAGCAGTGGTCGATACCAGATCATCAAAGCGCTGACCCCGTTGGCGGAATTGGACCGGTACAGCACCGCGCTGCGAAGCCTCACACAAGGACGAGGGACCTACACGGAGCGCTTCCACGCCTATCAGGCCGTTCCCAACGAACTGCAGCACAAGCTGGTGAGCGGGTACAAGGAAGAGGAAATGGTCGCTTAGGCCGTTCCCTCGCTTGATCCCACTGAAAAGGAAGCCGGGGTCATGGCCTGATCATGCCTCCGGCCCCTTCCGGGAGTTCCACACGATCGTTGGAGCGGTCGGTGTCCGCCGTGCGCTGTAATGGATCGATCGTCACGGATACCAGCTTGGCCAAGGTGCCGGGCACGGTGAACGTGTACTGCGTGTTGGTCCACTGCCATGCGGGTAGTGTGGTAAACGTGTACCTATCCCCAGCGCTCGGCTTTTCGCCACGCATGAGGCTCAGTGGCAAGTGGTAATAGGCTGTTCGACCATCGCGGAACTCCAGTGCCACATCCACGGGCATGAGCTGTTCACCCTTGCGGGAGATGGTGATCCGCAGTGAATCACCCACCTGCAGCACCTCGCGAATACCCAAGTCCAAAGTGCGCGTGGTATTGATCCACTCATCGAAATACCAATCGAGCTCCACGCCGCTCTGTTTCTCCATCACGCGCTCAAGGTCAATGGGTTCGGGATGTTTGAACTTGCATGCCTCGAAATACCGCAGCATGCCTTGCGCCAGGGTCTTCTCTCCCACCACGGCACCAAGCTGGTGCACGAACAGTTCACCAAAACTGTAGGCAGTGGCACCGTAGGCCCGGTTCGTATGGAAATGATCGGCGTGTATGACGGGCGCTTCGTGCTTGCCGCTTTCCACCAGGTCAAGGTACCCTTCGATGGAACCGGCATGTGGGTCTGCTCCCCGGGAGAACAAGTGTTCCATCACCTTGCTGCCGGCATATTCGGTCATACCCTCGTCCATCCACGCGAAACGGCCTTCATTGGAAGCGAGGACACCATAATACCAGCTATGTACGCTCTCATGCACACTAACCCCCACCAGGCTTCCCAAACGACGCTTACCGGTGATCAAGGTGAGCATTGGGTACTCCATCCCCCCGTCCCCCCCCTGCACAAAGCTGTACTGCGGCCAAGGGTACTTCCCGAAATGCGCGTTCATGTACCGGAAACTGCGTTCCATGTAGGCTGGAAGTTCCTTCCACACGGCCTCCAGTTCGGGTTGGTCCTTATAGAAGAAGTGCAGTTCCGGTCCGTCGGTCATGGGCAGGACCACATGCTTGAACTCACGATCTGCAGCCCAAGCGAAATCATGCACGTTCTTGGCCACGAAATGCCACGTGAGCTTGCTTCCCGAAGGCCGCTTCAACGCCTTCTTGGACGGATAGCCGTGCCCCACCTGCTCGGGGTTCTGCAACACCCCGGTGGCGGCAACGGTGTATGAACTATCCATGGTGAGCGAAACATCAAAATCGCCCCAGACCCCATGGAACTCACGACCTACGTAAGGGTAGGCATGCCAGCCGCGGTGGTCGTACTCGGCCAGCTTGGGATACCATTGGGTCATGCTGTACGCCACACCTTCGGAATTATCACGACCGGTGCGGCGTATCTGCACGGGCACCTGCCCTTTGATATCGTAGGCAAGCACGGTAGAACGGCCGGGCAATAGTGGCTTGGGCAGTATCACCTTCAACACCGTGCCCATGGGGACCAAGATGGCAGGCTTCCCTTCCTGCTTCAATCCAAGTACCTGCAGGTCCCCCACCTGATCCGGAGCAAGCACGGCGATACGGTCACCAACTCGGGGATCAGGGTCCTCAATGGACCGCGAGCGCACGTCCATCTCGCTGTTCGGCTTGAATGCATTGAGATAGAGGTGAAAGAATACTTCGCGCAATGTGTCCGGGCTATTGTTCGTGTACTGGAGCAACGCCGCACCGGAGAACTGATGGCTGTTGTGGTCCAGGTCCACGGCCATGGTGTACTTCACGCGCTGCTGCCAGCGATCACACTGGGCATTGGCCAGAAGAGAGAATGACGATGCGAGCACTAAGGCCCCTGAGCGAAGGATCGAATGCATGCAGCAAAGAAAAGGCGGGCCGTGAAAGCCCGCCTTCAGGTAAATGGTAATGGTGCGTTCAGGATAACAGTCGCTGACGCAGGGCGAACTCCAACTGTCGGTTGGCGTCCTCCAACCGTTGTGTGTAGGCCGTACGGTCCACCTCGGCCTTGATCTCCTCATAGGCCTGTTCCACGGCCTTTACGAGATGTTCGTTGACCCAAGGCTTGGCGAAATACTTGGAAACACCGCCGTTGTTGATCGCCTCGATTATGGCCTCCAGATCGGCATACGCGGTCACCAGCATGCGACGCACGTGTGGGAACCGCTCCCGGACCAGCGAGAGCAATTCACTGCCCCGGGTACCTGGCATGCGTTGGTCGGCGATCACTACATGTACCGCATGGGTGGACAGAAGCGACCAAACCTCCTCGAGGTTCGACGCCGTATGTACCTCCATGGCATGGCGAAATGCCGCCTTGAAGGCCTGACGGTTACCCGCATCATCGTCCACAAAGACCACAGTGGGTCGCTCGGCTTCGAGGGGCAGGATCTTCGCAGTGTTCATGACGATGCGGATTTGGTCCGGCGGTTCATACGCATCGCCTTGTGGAAGGTTTCATAAAGATCGTTGAAAACTTGTTAATAAGTCGAGGTTGACTACATTCGCATCCGCAGGGCTACTTGGACCGTGACTCTGCGACCTCAAAATGACCTCTAAGCTGCAAGCGCTTTCGTGCGCTTCGGCAACCGACCGGAACAGCTACCGGCCGGAGTTCTTCCGATCGAGCACTCCCGCAGAGAGGGTCCGATTGGACGAACTGCTGAAGCGTGTACCGCAGGTACAGGTGTTCGACCAGTTGCATGGGCAATTGACCGAACTCGTGCGCTCGCTCAATCCCTCCCACCGCTACACACGGGAGGAATTGGATGCTGCGGCCCAAGCGCATCTTCAGGGCACTCCTTCAGAGGAATACGGCGTGTGGGTCTACTACCCCTGGTCGAACCGCCTGGTCCATTTGCTGGACGAGTCCGAATTCGCACTTGTGCGCACCGACCGCAATCGGAACAAGATC
>CAZQFG010000135.1:0-7952 GCA_964592515.1 uncultured Chryseobacterium sp.
ACTCGGCATCGCTGGTGGTGGCCGCACAGGAGCGTGGTATCCCGGTGATCAGTGAGATGGAACTGGCCTATCGCTACTGCAAGGGCCGCATCATCGGCATCACGGGAAGCAATGGCAAGACCACCACTACGCTGCTCACGCACCACATCCTTCAAAAGGCCGGGGTGGATGTGGCGGTCGGCGGCAACGTGGGCACCAGTTTCGCCGGACTGGTGGCCGATGGCGATAACGCGTGGTACGTGCTTGAACTGAGCAGTTTCCAGCTCGATGGCATTCGCAAGTTCCGCCCGCAGATCGCCATGCTGCTCAACATCACCCCCGATCATCTGGATCGCTACCAGTACCGGATGGAGAACTACGTGGCGAGCAAGTTCCGCATCGCCATGAACCAGGAGGCCGATGATCACTTCATCCATTGTGCGGATGATCCAGAGACGTCCTCGTGGCTTCGCTCACATGCCGTGAAGGCCCGCCAGTGGCCCTTTTCCATTGAACATACCGTGGCGCAAGGCGCCCATCTGCAGAACGACCGCATCCTCATCACCACCGACCAAACCACCTTCGACATGTCCATTCACGAACTCGCCCTCCAAGGCCGCCACAATGTCTACAACTCCATGGCCGCTGGCATTGCCGCCCGCGTACTTGAGTTGCGTAACGACGTGGTGCGCGAGAGCCTCAGTGATTTCCAGAACGTGGAGCACCGGTTGGAGCGCGTGGCCATGGTGCATGGCATCGAGTTCATCAACGACTCCAAAGCCACCAACGTCAACTCAGCGTGGTATGCACTGGAGAGCATGGACCGGCCCGTGGTGTGGATCGCCGGTGGTGTGGACAAGGGCAACGACTATGCTTCGCTGCGCGAGCTGGTGAAGATGAAGGTGAAGGCGATCGTTTGCCTTGGCAAGGACAACGCCAAGCTGCACAAGGCTTTTGGTGATCTGGTACCCAACATGGTGGATGCCGATAGCGCAGAGCAGGCCGTACGTGCTGCCTACGGCATTGCTGAGGAAGGTGATGCCGTGCTGCTGAGCCCCGCCTGTGCCAGCTTCGACCTGTTCGAGAACTACGAGGAGCGTGGTCGTCGGTTCAAGACCGCTGTGAAAGGGCTGTAATACCAGATCGGCAATGAAGAGCAACGGACACAACAACACGACCTCTGCTTCCACCTCCGTGGATGCTTTGGTGCGTGCACGCCAGGAAGCACTGACGGCGCAGGTCGCCGGCCCGCACCGCATGGAAGTGGTGGCCGATGTGAATGATGTGCTGTACATCAATGACAGCAAGTCGACGTTCATTGATGCAACGATCGATTCGCTCATCTCCCTTGATGCCCATGTGGTGTGGATCGCGGGTACTTGGAGCGATGATATGGGCGAGGGGCAATTGGCCGAACTGCTCCGCGAGCGCGTATCGGCCTTGGTGCTGTTCGGTGTCACTGCTGATGAGCTGCCGGCTGATCTGGGTTGCGAGGTCTACCTGGCGGATAATGTCTCCATGGCTGTGTTCCTCGCGCGCGAACTGGCAAGGCCCAAAGAGGTGGTGCTCTTCAGCCCGGCTTGCCCGAGCGGTAGCGGCCATGCGAACTACGAGGAACGTGGTGCCGAATTCAAGCGCACCGTAAGGGAATTGGAATAAGCGGAGGATACCAAAGCGTGCATGACGAACTACATCCATAAACTGAAAGGCGATCGCGTGATCTGGATGGCAGCCCTTTTCCTGGGGCTGATCAGCCTGCTCGCGGTGTACAGCTCGATCAGTTCGCTGGCCTTCAAGCGCGAGGGTGGTAGCACGCTGCACTTCCTCATGAAGCATGGCATCATGCTGCTTTCGGGTGGTGCGATCATGTACTATGCCTCCACGCTACGCTACAGCATCTACTCCAAGCTTTCCCAGTTGGCCGTGCCCGTCACCGCCGGTCTGCTCTTCTTGACCCTTCTGCTGGGTTCCAACATCAATGGTGCCAGTCGCTGGTTCACCATTCCCATCATCAATCAGAGCTTCCAAACGAGCGATCTGGCCAAGGTGGTGCTCATTGTTTATCTGGCCCGCGTGCTCGGTAAACACCATGATCAGGAGTGGACCTTCCGCGATGTGCTGTTGAAGTTGATGGTGCCCGTGGGTCTCATCTGTGCATTGATCCTGCCCGCCAACTTCTCCACCGCGGCGCTGCTTTTCCTGGTCTGCCTCATCATCATGTTCATCGGTCAGGTGCCATTGAAGCATATGGTGATGATCGTTGGTGCCGCTGTGCTGCTGTTCAGCCTGCTGCTTGTGGTGGCCAAGAGCAAGCCCGGACTGCTTCCTCGCCTCGACACGTGGATCACACGCATCGAGAGTTTCGGTACGCAGGACAGCGATGCCAACTACCAGGTGGAGCACGCCAAGATCGCCATTGCCACAGGCGGACTGCTGCCCAACGGTCCTGGCAGTGGTGCATCGCGCAACTGGCTTCCGCATCCCTATTCGGATATGATCTACGCGTTCATCGTGGAGGAGTATGGCAGCATTATCGGAGGCCTCGGCCTGCTGATGCTCTATCTCATCCTGCTCTTCCGCGCCGTGCGCATCGCATCGCGTTGCGAGAAGCTCTTTGGTTCACTGGTGGCCGTGGGGCTCAGCCTTATGCTGGTCCTTCAAGCCATGATCAACATGGCAGTGGCCGTGAACCTTGTGCCTGTTACCGGACAGCCGCTCCCCTTGGTAAGTATGGGTGGAACCTCTGTGTGGTTCACCTGTCTGGCCATTGGTATTGTGCTCAGCGTAAGCCGCAGCCTTGACGAACAACCTTCAACACCTACCGATGTCAAACGCCCAAGGACAGCCGTCGCTTAGGGTGATGATCTCCGGTGGAGGCACCGGCGGACACATCTTCCCGGCCATCGCCATTGCGAACGCAGTGCGCGAGCGGGAGACCTCTGCCGAATTCCTTTTCGTCGGTGCCGAAGGGAAGATGGAAATGGAGAAGGTGCCTGCTGCAGGCTATCCCATCGAAGGCCTCCCGATCCGTGGGTTCCAGCGTGGCTCCATCGTGAAGAACCTTGCCCTGCCGTGGCGGTTGGTGCGCAGCATGCTAAAGGCCCGTGCCTTGGTGCGCTCTTTCCGACCTGACGTGGCGGTGGGTGTGGGTGGCTATGCCAGTGGTCCGTTGCTGGCAGCCGCACAACGAATGGGCGTGCCAACGTTGATCCAGGAGCAGAACAGTTTCCCTGGCAAGACCAATGTTCACTTGGCGAAACGCGCACAGCGGATCTGTGTGGCATACGCCGGTATGGATCGCTTCTTCCCCAAGGAGAAAGTGCTGCTCACAGGCAATCCGGTGCGGCAGGAAGTGGTACGCCTGACCGGTAAGCGCCCGCGAGGCATGGAGGAGTTCGGATTGCAGGAGGGACGTCCCATCCTGTTCGTCACCGGCGGAAGTCTTGGCGCACGTGGTATCAATCATGGTGTGAAGGCTGCCCTGGCCGCATGGAAGGCCGCCGGTATCCAAGTGGTCTGGCAAACGGGTACGCCGTTCCTGGCAACTGCTCTGGAAGCCGTGGCCGCCCTCGATTACACTGATTGCAAAGTGCATCAGTTCATTGCGCGCATGGACCTGGCCTATGCTGTAGCCGATCTCGTGGTGTCACGCGCTGGGGCCATCAGCGTAAGCGAGCTCAGTCTGGTGCAGAAGCCGGCGATCTTGGTGCCGTTGCCCACGGCCGCGGAGGACCACCAGACACACAATGCCCGTGCGCTTACCGATCGCGGTGCGGCCGTGCTCTTGCGTGATGCCGATACAGTTGAACAGCTCGGTCCCACGGTGTCTTCACTGATCAACGACGGACCGGCCATGGAGCGCTTGCGCACGGCCATCGCAGGCATGGGCACTCAGAACGCGGCGGAGGCCATTGCCGCGGAGGTCATCCGACTCGCACGAAAATGAGCATGTTGAGCGGACATAGATTCTACTTCATTGGTATCGGCGGCATCGGTATGAGCGGTCTTGCCCGTTACTTCCGTCGCCGCGGTGCACAGGTGGCGGGATACGACCGCACGCCCAGCGAGCTTACGAACCAACTGCAGAGCGAGGGCATCGAAGTGCAGTTCAGCGAGAGCACCGCGCTCATTCCTGTTGAGTTCAGCCAGGCCGCACCCGAGGAGGTGATGGTGGTGCGCACTCCCGCAGTGCCTGTTACCAGTCCATTGCTGAAGTACTGGGAGGAGCGCGGTGCCCGTATCCTGAAGCGCGCTGAAGTGCTCGGCATGGTCACCGAGGACCGACCGACGATCGCTGTGGCCGGAACGCATGGCAAGACCACTGTGAGCACCATGCTCGCACACCTGCTCACTGCGGGTGGTGTCAAGTGCAACGCCTTCCTCGGTGGTATCGCGGTGAACTACGGCACCAACGTGCTGTTGAACGACGATGCCGTGGTGAACGTGGTGGAAGCCGATGAGTATGATCGCAGTTTCCTGCGCCTGCATCCCAGTGAGTCCATCATCACCGCGATGGATCCCGATCATCTGGATATCTACGGTACGCCGGAGGCCATGTTCGCGGCCTACACTGAGTTCGCCGCGTTGAGCAAAGGCATGTTGCTCGTGCACCAGCGCGTGGCCTCCCACTTCAGCAAGCATCCGGGCGCTGTGAGCTATGCCTTGGACCACACTGGCACGCCCCGCACGGAGAACGTGCGCGTTGAAGCCGGCCGGTATGTCTTCGATCTGATCTCCGAAGGCCAGACCCTGCGCGATCTTCAGTTGGGTATGCCCGGTCGTCATAATGTGGAGAACGCATTGGCCGCAGCAACCATGGCCCTGCGCCTTGGAGTTACTGCGGAAGCGCTTCGTGCGGGACTGGCTTCGTTCAAAGGCGTATCCCGTAGGTTCGAGGTGCGTGTACAGGGGCCCAAGGTGGTCTTCATTGATGACTACGCACACCATCCGAAGGAGCTCGAAGCATGCATCGGCAGTGCGCGTGAGCTGCACCCTGGCAAGCGTATCACAGGCATCTTCCAGCCGCACCTGTTCAGCCGCACGCGCGATCTGGCCGCTGACTTCGCACGCGTGCTGGCAACGTTGGACGAGTTGATCCTGCTCGATATCTATCCGGCCCGGGAAGAGCCGATGCCGGGCATCACCTCGCAATGGTTGCTGGAACAAGTGCCCATGCAGAGCAAGGTCCTGTCATCGAAGGAAGGCCTGCTCGATGTGCTTCGCGAGCGCCGAACGGAAGTGTTGCTTACCATGGGTGCCGGCGATATCGATCGCCTGGTGCCTTCCATCGAACGGTTGTTGAACGAACACGATCGGCCATGAAGAAGCTGCGACCATATGTAAGGCCGTTCCTCATTACGCTGGGTGTGCTGGTGGTGGTGCTGGTGCTTGGTTTTGTGGAACGTGCCACGGACCGTTCGCCCATCACCGACCTGCAGGTTAGCGTTGATGGTGGCGAGGGAATGCACTTCATTGACGAGGCCACTGTGCGCCGCGAAGTGCTGGATATGGGCGTTGCCGTGATGGGCGCTCCCATGGGCGAAGTGGATGTCCCGGGCATCGAGAACAGCCTTCGCAACATACCGAGCGTGGCCAATGCCGAGGTGTACCGAACATTGGATGGTGTGCTCCACGTGAAGGTCGATCAGCGCCTGCCGGTGGTCCGGGTCTTCAATGCCGATGGCAGTAGCTTCTACATTGATAGTGAGGGCTGGACCATGCCCATAAGCCCAAACTACACCGCGCGTGTGTTGGTGGTCACAGGTGCAATTAGCGAGGCCGGAGCCCGTGATGGTGTGCGATCGGTGTTCGAGAACGACAGCATCATGGCGGCCAGCATGTCCGATGATATCCACCGACTTGCTATGAAGATCGGTGCCGATCCGTTCTGGAACGCCATGATCGACCAGGTGGTGGTGACCTCTGTTGGTGAGTTCCAGCTGGTGCCCCGCATTGGTGGTCAACGCGTGCTCATTGGCAATGGATCACAGCTTGAGCAACGCCTGGCCAAGCTCAAGCTCTTCTATGAGAAAGGTATCCCCCTTGCCGACTGGCGCCGCTACGACCGCATCGACCTGCGCTTCGCCGACCAGATCGTCTGTACCAAACGCACAACGCCCTAACCCCCACACATACCATGGACCAACACAATGAGATCGTTGCCGGCCTCGACATTGGCACAACGAAGATCGCCTGCATCGTCGGGCGAAAGAACGAACAAGGAAAGATCGAGATCCTCGGAATGGGGAAGAGCCGCAGCGATGGAGTGAGCCGTGGTGTGGTGGCCAACATCCAGAAGACCGTGGAGAGCATCATGACGGCCGTGAAGATGGCTGAGGACAGTGCTGGCGTGGAGATAGGTACCGTGAACGTAGGCATTGCCGGACAACACATCCGAAGCATGCAGCACCGCGGCATGAAGATGCGCGAGAGCCTCGAGGAGGAGATCACGCAGATCGACATCGACCAGTTGATCGATGAGACCTACCGCTTGGTGATGCCGCCCGGTGAGGAGATCATCCACGTACTTCCCCAGGAGTACATCGTGGATAACGAGCAGGGTATCCGCGACCCGATCGGTATGAGCGGCATCCGCTTGGAGGCCAACTTCCACATCATCAGTGGTCAGGTCACCGCAGCGCGCAACATCAACAAATGTGTGCACCGCGCCAACCTGAACGTTACCGAACTCATCCTTGAGCCCCTTGCCAGCGCCGATGCCGTATTGAGCACAGAGGAAAAGGAAGCCGGTGTGGTGCTGGTGGATATCGGTGGCGGTACCACCGACATCGCCATATTCTATGACAACATCATCCGTCATACGGCCGTGATCCCCTTCGGTGGCAACGTGGTCACCGAGGATATCCGCCAGGGTTGCGGCATCATGCGCGACCAGGCCGAGCAGCTGAAGACCAAATTCGGTAGCGCCCTCGCCTCGGAGAACAAGGAGAACGAGGTGGTGTGCATCCCCGGTCTGCGTGGCCGCGATCCCAAGGAGATCAGCCTACGGACGCTGGCGGAGATCATCCAGAGCCGTATGGAGGAGATCCTTGAGCACGTGTACTTCGAGATCAAGAACTCGGGTATGGAGAAGCAACTCATCGCGGGTATCGTGCTCACTGGCGGCGGTGCCCAACTGAAACACCTGAAGCACCTGGTGGAACTGATGACCGGCATGAGTACGCGCATCGGTTACCCCAACGAGCACATCGCCAAAAGCGCCGTGGAGGATGTGACGAGCCCCTTGCACGCGACCGGTGTAGGCCTGGTGATGAAAGGCTTCGACTACCTGGACCGTCGTCGTCCCAAACTGCAGGAGCACCGCGCCATCAACGTGAAGAACCCCGTGCGGGCACATTCCGAGAAGAGCCGCGTGGGCAACTTCTTCGATACCGTGAAGAACGTGGCCAGCGACTTCTTCAAGGAAGACGACGAGCACTGAGCACTTCCCAACGATCAACAGACTTTCCAAAACCCCCAAGTCATGAAATTCGAACTTCCAAAAGAGCTTGCCTCGATCATCAAGGTGATCGGTGTGGGCGGTGGTGGCGGCAACGCCGTTAACCACATGTACGCACAGGGAATCCACGGTGTGGACTTCATCATTTGCAACACCGATCGCCAGGCCCTGGACGTGAGCCCTGTTCCGGTGAAACTTCAGCTGGGTATCGCACTCACCGAAGGGCTCGGTGCCGGTTCCGTTCCCGATCGTGGCAAGACCGCCGTTCAGGAGAACTTGGACGAAGTACGCGACCTGCTGAGCACACGCACCAAGATGGTGTTCATCACCGCGGGCATGGGCGGTGGAACGGGTACCGGTGCAGCGCCAGTGATCGCCAGCATCGCACGCGAAATGGGCATCCTCACGGTGGGTATCGTTACCAGTCCCTTCCTGTGGGAGGGCCGCAAGCGCAAACAACAGGCGCTTTCCGGTATCGAGGAGATGCGCAATGGCGTCGATACCCTCATCGTGA
>CAZQFG010000136.1:0-7932 GCA_964592515.1 uncultured Chryseobacterium sp.
GCGTGGTGTTCTGCGGCTTCAGCGCGCAGAGCCTGAGCGACCGCATCCAGGACGCCGAGGCCACCATGGTGCTCACCAGCGACGGCCTGAACCGCGGCCACAAGCAGATCCCCGTAAAGCGCGTGGTGGACGAGGCGCTGGAGACCTGTCCCACCGTGCAGAAGGTGATCGTGACCGAGCGGCTGGGCTGGAGCGTGAACATGCAGGAGGGCCGCGACATGTGGCTGCATGAGGAGCTGACCCAGGTGGACAAGCATTGCCCGGCCGAAGTGATGGACGCGGAGGACCCGCTCTTCATCCTCTACACCAGCGGCAGCACCGGCAAGCCCAAGGGCGTTGTGCATACCTGCGGCGGCTACATGGTGTACACGGACTACAGCTTCCGCAACGTGTTCCAGGTGGAAGAGAGCGACGTGTACTGGTGCACGGCCGATGTGGGCTGGATCACCGGGCACAGCTACATCATCTATGGTCCGCTGTTGGCGGGTGCTACCACGCTCGTCTTCGAGGGTGTGCCCACCTTCCCCGATGCGGGCCGCTTCTGGCAGGTGATCGACAAGCACGGCGTGAACATCTTCTACACCGCGCCCACCGCCATCCGCAGCCTGATGGCCGCCGGACTGGACCACGTGCTGGCCTACTCGCTGGACTCGTTGCGCGTGATCGGCAGCGTGGGCGAGCCCATCAATGAAGAAGCGTGGAACTGGTATAAGATCCACGTGGGCAAGGACCGCTGCCCCATCGTGGACACCTGGTGGCAGACCGAGACCGGCGGCATCCTCATCAGCACCATGGCCGGCGTGAACGATGAGAAACCCGCGCACGCTGCGTGGCCCCTGCCCGGGGTGCAGCCCGTGCTTCTCACGCCCGAGGGCAAGGAGATCACCGAGAACGAGGTGGAGGGTCTGCTCTGCATGAAGTTCCCGTGGCCCAGCATCCTTCGCACCACCTGGGGCGACCACGAGCGCTGCCGCCAGACCTACTTCAGCAGCTACAAGGGCTACTACTTCACCGGCGACGGCGCCAAGCGCGATGCCGACGGCCGCTACCGCATCATCGGTCGCGTGGACGATGTGATCAACGTGAGCGGCCACCGCTTCGGCACGGCCGAGATCGAGAACGCCATCAACCAGGCCAAGGGCGTGGTGGAGAGCGCCGTAGTGGGCTACCCGCACGACATCAAGGGCCAGGGCATCTACGCGTACGTGGTCTGCGAGAAGCCCATCCCCGCCGACGATGCGAATGCTGCCGAGAACATGCGCGGCGAGGTGATCGAGGCCGTAGTGGCCAGCATCGGCCGTATTGCCAAGCCGGACAAGATCCAGTTCGTGAGCGGCCTGCCCAAGACGCGCAGCGGCAAGATCATGCGGCGGATCCTCCGGAAGGTGGCGGAGAACGAGTTAGGGAGCTTGGGGGATACCTCTACCCTGCTAGATCCGGCGGTGGTGGAGGAGATTACGGCGGGGAGGGTGTAGATCTGAACCTGGAAGTCACCTACACCATTCTGATTCGTCAGTTCTTTACACAACGCACTGATGCCCCGATTAGTCGGTTCGCTTTTACACGATATATACCCCTAGAGGAAGTGTTTAACTCCCGAGACCAGGAATAGATCGTATCGAAAGGTGTTGCGCTCCACCAATGGCCTCTTGAACCCACATTGGTGAATCCACCATACATCGTTCGTATACCTCCGGGATAGGCTGTGAACCCCGTACTGTCCGTAGCACCAGTGTTTGGTGCGTTCCAAAGAACAAGTGCCTTCAGGTTACCTCCTGCATTCACGGTTGCTCCCCGCGCACCATTGGCATCCAACTCGACATCGCTCAATCCCAAAGACGTTTCAAGAGCCTTCCAATCTCCATCCGTGGGTACATGCCAGCCGCTTGGACATACATTTCGGGAATCCTGCACTGCATACCAATTGTACAATTTACCAAGAACGGCATCGTAGGAAGCATCAACGTTATAGTTCGACCACGATCCGACTGTAAGTTGCGACCATTCGGTCGTACCCGGTGTATACGGAATAGGGTCCCCGTTGGCGAAATGAACTGAACGAAGATTCTCAGCCATCCAGCGACGACCGCCGATAACCGTGGTCTCATAAATATTACCATCGACATCAGCTACGGCATTGGCAGGGACCGCCACCGTGTCGACGAACACGTAGATGGTCCGAGGCTGGGCCTCATCTTTTGAACAGCCTACAACCGCAAGATTGACCACAATGATCATGACCCCATTGATGAGCCAATGACGACCCGAGCGAGTGTTGCACATGAAACTAAAATTAGAAAAGGAAGGCTATGATTGGTGCCAATCTCTGAGAACTTGACCTCGAAAGCTGACCGGATCTCCCCCCTCACCGCTTCCAACGGATGCTCCACAACCCACGGAAGTCGCCCACGCGATACCCCATCGCTGCGTCCTGCGGGTACCGCTCGCGGATCGCGGCCATGGTCAGGCTGTCCACATCGGTGACGGCCGCACCGTGGCACTTCAGGCAGGTGGGCATGGCGATGAGGATGGGCTGGTAGTAGGCCACGCTGTCGCCCAGCACCACGGCCTGCGAAGGGATGTCCGCCGGGGCCGTACCAGTAGCCAGCAGGGCGAGCACTTCGTTAAGGCGGCGCTGCTCATCGGCATCGGGGGCATCATGTGGCGCGCGGATCCGGTCGCTGGTGCGCTTGATGCGAACGCCCTGCGCAGCGGAAAGGGAGTCGACCAGCGGCAGCGCGGCCACCGAACAGTACTGCAACGCACCGGAAGGCCCATCGCTGGCCATGGCCGCTTGAAGACGAGCGGAAAGCTGCTGGAAGGTGGCCCCTGCGATGCCGCGCCCGCGCTCGATCGCTGCGGCCTCATCGAACGGGGTGGGCGCCGGTGCGCAGGACCAGACCAGCACTGTGGCGATGACCATTATTCTGGTACTCCGCATACTTCGAAAGTACTGCAAGCAACATATCTTGACTGACGCAGGGGCCGCTCTGGCCTTGGGTACATTCATCGGCGGACCGGTGACGTCGACATAGAGAACAAGCAACTGGACCACTGGATCAACGTCTCCCCATTACAGCCCACACACGATGTACAGGACCCTGCTCGCCTGCCTTTGTGCGGGCTCCTTTAACGCCCAGGCCCAGTTGCCACCCCTGGATGTGGAATGGTCGGCGGTGCGTGTCTTCACGGAAAGCGGCCCCAACGCCCATATCTCGCGCGACCCGCTAACAGGGCTGTATACCTGGGCTTTGCTGAATAACTACGATGGAGCTGACGACGAATTGATGTATCCCTTCCAGACGGACGGCACGGACATCGCTCCATCCTATCCTGAATGGTTCCACATTGGCAGCTTGGACCGCCTCGTGGACGTGAGCGTACGGGATAGCGTGGTCCATCGGATCATGTACCATCAGAATATCGGTGGTATCCCTCAGGATATATACTGGCACCTTGATGACCAGGTGATCCAGCATAGTTTATCGAATGGGGATCTGATAGACACCGGATACGACATCCTCGTCACGGACGAAGGGGTTTATGGCTGTGGTGAAGCGGAGACCCACTATGTACCGGATTCCAGCATGGCCAACCTCGTGAAGTTGGACCTGCAGGGGAACATGCTCTGGAACATCCTGTGGCGCGACCCCGCACATGCGCAGGATGCGTTCACCAGTGTGGCCGTGATCGGCGACAGCGTGTATTGTGCGGCGATCGGTCAGGTCGCCCTCTTCGACCGCATCACCGGCGCGTTCATCGGCACCTTCGACCCAACCGGCCTGGGTCTTAGCGGGCTGAAGCTATACGCTGCGGGAAACACCCTCTACTGGGTGGGTCGTTCCGGGAACGAACTGATGGTGGGTGCCTACACACCGGGCAGCGCTCAAGGCCTTTCGGGAAGCCTGACCATTGCCGGGCAATCGGGCGACCCGAAGCTCGTGGTGGATGACCAGGGACGGCTCTGGGCGGCCACCAACACACCGGGCACTGGTTACTGGGCACTCTTCGGTCCCGCCATGCAGTTACTATCGTCCGGAACGCTCTATGAGAGCATCGAGGACCTGTGCTTCGTGAACGGCAAGCTCAGCATCACCGGGATCATGAGCGGCGGGACCGCCTACCTCATCACCGGAACACCTCAGCCCTGACCCCCATGTACAACCGCTCCTTCCTAGTTGCAGCGCTCGCCCTCGCGGGAATGCAAGGCCTCCAGGCCCAACAGGTCCTCAGCCCGGTGTGGTCCAGGACCTGGGCCTTTGGTCAGGGCGACCCCATGGCCATCAACCCAGCGAGCGCGGACAATCACGTGGCCGTGGACCCGCTCACAGGCAACGTGTACACCACGATCGACGACGAACTTCAGCAGTTCGGACCACGGTTCGATCTGCTTTACTCGTTCACCAGCAACGGTGATGAACTGACCCCGATGACGCCACCACAACTGGGCAGTGTGCCCCCTGGTCCCGAAGACCTGCAGAACGTAGAGCATACGTCGGACCTGGCCGCGCTCGACGGCATCGTGTACCATGCACGCGAACTGAACCTGGGTTTCATGAACGGCACCACGGGAAGCCTTCACGCCACAGCGCAGGGTGCAGGCTGGAAATTCGGGATGGGCAAGGATGCACCATTCTTCATGCAGGGCAAGGTTCTGGTGGATGACGGAACCGTGTTCGCCGTCCGCAGCCTCACGTCGGAAAGCGCTTCCTTGCATGCCCTGACGGCCGATGGCTGGCCGCTGTGGTCGAGGTCCTATCCAGGTCTGGCCATGTTCACGGATGCGGTCATCATCGGGAACGAGATCCTGGCCGGCAGCGGGACCACCATAGCCCGCATCGACCGGAGCACAGGGGACCTGGTCGGCACGTGGGCCTTACCCACGTCCGGGTACCTGAGTGCATTGGCCACGGACGGCACACGGCTCTATTGGCTCGCACAAAGCATGTTCACCTCCTGGGGTTGCATGACCGTGGAAGGAGGCGCCATCTGGTCCCTGGGCATGGACCTGGGCATCAGCGCCAGCGAACTGGTGGTGGACGGATTCGGTCGTCCGTGGTTCATCGGCAATGCCAACACCGAAGGCGAGCCGCCCCTGCTGGTGGTGACCGGTTCGGAAGGTGGCATCGAGGCTGTTGCCACGTTCACCTTCGGTACCTCGATGAACGACATCGCCACGAGCAACGGACAGGTCTACATCACCGGGCGATCGGTGGCGGGCAGTACGGACACCTACTTGATCGCTGTGAGCACGGATATCACGACCAGCGTGCCGAGCACCACGTTGCCAACGCTCGGCCTCCATCCCAATCCGGCGAATGCCACGCTCACGGTCACCGGCATGGAACCCATCCTGGGACATCGGGTACTGAGCGCCACGGGCCAGCTCTTGGATGCCCCGCTGCAAAATGGCGTTCTTGACGTGAACGACCTAGTCGATGGGGTCTATCTGCTCGAGGTCATGACGGCCCAAGGCACCTTCACCCGCCGCTTTGAAGTGCGGCACTGACCCGGACGTTCAACCCAGCTGCGCCGCCTTCAGCGTGTTCAGCAGCAAGCTCGTGATGGTCATGGGTCCAACGCCACCAGGTACTGGGCTGATCCAACTGCATTTTGGTCCCACCTCACCGGCCTTCACATCGCCCACCAAGCGGAAGCCGCTCTTCTTGGTCCCATCCGTGATCCGGTGTATCCCCACATCCACCACCACGGCACCCTCCTTCACCATGTCGGCCGTGATGAACTCGGGTTTGCCGATGGCCACGATGAGGATGTCGGCCTGTCGGGTGATGGAGGCCAGGTCCTTGGTGCGGCTGTGGGTGAGCGTAACGGTGCAATTACCGGGCTCCGTGTTGCGACTCATGAGGATGCTAATGGGCGTGCCCACGATGTTGCTCCGCCCCACCACAACGCAATGCTTACCAGCGGTGGGAACGCCGTAGTGGCGCAGGAGTTCCACGATGCCGGCCGGTGTGGCGGGCAGGAACCCCGGTAACCCCAGGACCATCCGCCCCAGGCTCTCGGGATGGAAACCGTCCACGTCCTTGCGGGGATCGATCGCCAAGGTCACCTTCTCTTCGCTGATGTGCTTGGGCAACGGCAGCTGCACAATGAACCCATCGAGGTCACGGTCGCCGTTCAACTTTGCGATCAGGTCCAGCAGCTCTGTCTCGGTGGTGCTCGCTGGCAGTTCGATCAGGCTGCTGCGGAAACCGACGCTTGCACAGGCCTTCACCTTGCTTTCCACGTAGGTGCGACTGGCGCCATCGTCTCCTACAAGTACGGCCGCCAGATGCGGTGCTCTACCACGCTGGGCGGTCACTGCATTGGCTTTCGAGGCGATATCGGCACGCACGGCCTCGCTGCAATGCTTACCGTCCAATAGTTTGTAGGTAGCCACGTCCGCCATACCACAAGGCTACGAAAAGCCGTGGAACCGGCACAGGCCGCTGATCAACCCGGGCCGCCCTACTGCACCAGCAGCGGCTGGCTCGTAAGCACGCGATCGGCCACCATGGCCCTGAAGATGTAGAGACCGGGCTTGACGTCCATCATCTGCACTCCACTGGCAAGACCGCCGATGGCGAACACCTGGATGGGGGAACGTCTTCCTGCGGCATCGATCAATTCATACACAGCACCTTCCCCGACCTCCATGTCCCAGGCCACCGTAAATCGGCCATTCGCTGGGTTCGGGTAGATCGTAGGCGCATTCACCTGGCCATCCAATTGCACGACACGTACCGACGATATCGTGCTATTGCCATTCGTATCGGTCTGTCGGAGCCGGTAGTAGATGAGTTCACCGTAGGCGGCAGGATCCACCAGTTCGTAATGCAACAGCATGGTACTGTTGCCTGCACCGGCCATTGTCCCGGCCACTTCCCAAGAGGAACCATCCAACGAACGCTCCACAGCGAAATGATCGTTATCCCTTTCACTGGCCGTGGTCCATGTCGTTCGCACGGTGTGCATGCCCATTGGTTCGGCATCGAAGGCGACCAGCTCAATGGGCAAGGGCGTGGTGCCCATGTTCAGCGTGCCAAAAGTGATCCGCACACCATCGTAAAGGGCGGAAATGTTGGTGAACTGATACACCGACCCGCCCACAAGTGCCGCACCGGTAATGGGCGTTTCATCGGAGAACGAGCCATCGCCGTCGGTATCGATCAACAAGGCCAGGTCACCAGCTGTTACTGGCCCCAGGCCCGAAAGGTCGAAACGGATATCCACGGCTCCCACATCCACGGCACTGGCCCCTGTGGTATTCCGTTCGGAAAACCGCCAAACACGTCCGGACCTGCCTTGAACGCCGGTGGGCAGGTCCCCTACTCCCCATGCACCCAATTGTCCATTGTTGTGGCCCCACATCAGGAATTCATTGTTCCCCAATCCCGTGTAGGCCGCTTTGGTGATCTCCAAGATACCACTACCTCGTGCCGTGGTGTGCGTATGGCTCGCACTGATGCGCCCTATGCCAGCCACATCATGATCAAAGTCACCATTCGCTGTGTTGTCCTGTTGGTACACATCGTTGGCAGTAAGGGTGAGCCCGTATTTGGCGGCGAGGTAGTTGGCCACAAGCAACCGTTGGGCATCGTTCACCAGCACATTGTAGGCCACTACTTCGGCAATGTCGCCATTCCAGCTCTCGGTGCCGGCCTGGCAGCCAATGGCCATGTCGGTCCACGTTCGTAGCGTACCATCCGTAGCTACCGAACCGGCCGCACCATGGTTCACATACTGATCAATGGAGGCTGTGCGGTACATGGTGTTCAGCACGTAGGTCTGTCCACTGGAAAGTGCCGTGGACATGGTCACGTTGCGCTGTGTGCCATCACTTTGAATGCCTCGCCCCCATACTTGTGTGGTGGTGGACGAGACCCACATACCGATGTTCTTATCGCCAGGCGCGCCTGAATAACCATTACC
>CAZQFG010000137.1:0-7898 GCA_964592515.1 uncultured Chryseobacterium sp.
AATATGGGGGCCGAATGCGTGCAGACATACATGACCATGGTTACTCTTCACTGCATTGGAGAAGGCACCCGAGCTCCACTTGCCATTGCACCTCCCCTTCCCAACTTTACCCCATGCGCTATGTGACCCCGCTCCTACTGCTCCTGCTAGTTCCCCAACTGGCCCTTGCCCAGAAACGGAAAAAGGACAAAGGCCCCAGTGAGCAGGAGGTGCGGCAGGCGCTGGTGGTGGAGGCCGAGGCCGCGTTCAAGGCCGGCGACCTGGCCACAGCGGAAACGAAGTACACCGAGGCCCTGCGCCTATGGAACGACCGTGCCGACCGCTACCAACGTGCGCTGGTGCGTGTGGCAAATGGAGACTCGGCCGGCTATTGCCGCGACCTGGCCACCTTCGTCGGGAACGACGAACTGCAGAAGCAATTGTACCGGACCGGTTGCACCAAGCGCGATAGTATGCCCTTCGCATCCACAGGCCTTGCCGCTTCGCGTTTTCCCGGCGCCACACAGGCCATGACCTTCACATTCCGGCATGAGGGCCGCGTATTCTACAAGCTGTACGATGCGGAAAAGGCCCATATGGTGTCGTTCGCTGTGGAGACCGGAGATACGGCGTTCATCTATTGCGATACGATGCCTGTTTTCCCTGGCGGCGAAAAAGCGATGTACAGCTACCTGGGCACCAACACCAAGTATCCGGCCCAGGCCATGGAGAACGACCGCAGCGGCACGGTGTACGTGCGCTTCCGCGTGGGGGCCGACGGCGAGATCGGCGATATGATAGTGACCCGGGGCGCCTACCATGCCTTGGACGATGAGGCCTTGCGCGTGGTGGGCTCCATGCCTGCCTGGAACCCCGGCCAATGGCAAGGGCGGGCCGTGCCAGCACTGTACACCCTGCCCGTGCGGTTCACGTTACGCTGACGCTGCTGACGACCGGCAGGCGACGTCCGCCACGCCTTTCGCACCTTTGGGCCTTAGGACGCAACATCACCCACGTGCGCATCGCTGTCAATACCCGTCTGTTGCTGCCCGACAAGCTCGAGGGCATCGGCTGGTTCACGCACGAAACGATGCAGCGTGTGGTGAAGGCGCACCCCGAGCACGAGTTCCTCTTCCTCTTCGACCGCGCCTACGACCAACGGTTCATTTACGCGCCGAACGTGACCCCGGTGGTGATGGGCCCGCCCACGCGTCACCCGTTGTTGTATCGCCTGTGGTTCAACTGGCTACTGCCGCGCAAGTTGAAGGCCCTGAAGGCCGATGCCTTCATCAGTCCCGATGGGTTCCTGGCACTGCGCAGCAATGTGCCCACGCTTGCCGTGCTGCACGACCTCAACTTCGAGCACTATCCGGAAGACCTGCCACGCGCCTACAGCAACTACTACCGCCGCTACTTCCCGCTCTTTGCGCGCCATGCCACACGCCTGGCCACGGTGAGCGAATACAGCCGTCGCGACATTGCGCAGCGCTACGAAGTGAACGCCGACCGCATTGACGTGGTGTACAACGGTGTGGGCCCTGCTTTTGCGCCGCTGAGCGACGCCGACCGCACGGAGGCCCGCAACACATTGGCCGGTGGTGCGCCCTACTTCGTCTGCGTGGGCTCCATCCATCCGCGCAAGAACATCGCCCGGTTGCTGCTCGCCTTCGACCGCCTGCTGAACGAACACCCCAGCGACCTGAAGCTGGTGATCGTGGGCGAACGTTTCTGGTGGGACGACCGGCTGAAAGAGGCGTGGGAACAGGTGCGCCATAAGGACCGCGTGATCTTCACCGGCCGGTTGGGACAGGAGCGCTTGCGACTGGCCGTAGGCGGTGCTCTCGCTCTGGTCTTCCCCAGCTACTTCGAAGGCTTTGGCATACCGGTGGCCGAAGCGATGCGCTGCGGTGTACCCGTGGTGGCGGCCGAAGCCACCAGCCTGCCCGAGGTGGCCGGTGATGCCGCGCACTACTGCGATCCCTTCAGCGTGCAGGACATTGCGCGCGCCCTGCATACCGTGGCCGGCGATGCCGTGCTGCGCGAACAGCTGGGCGCTGTGGGGCTGCGCCGTTCGCAGCGTTACACGTGGGAGAACGCAGCGCGCGACCTGTGGAGCAGTTTCGAGCGGATGTGCGCCGATGCAGGCGTTCAGTTGCGCGCCACCCGCTGAGGGGTGGATGCCTCGCCCAACAACACATGGCGCATGGTACGGTTGAAGCGCACGAAACGCGAGAGGTCGCTGTGGTGCCCGCGTGGAAAGCTGAACAGTTCGCGGTGCACGTGGGACGGAATGCTCGCATACAGCTTGAGCGCACTGGCGTAGGGCACCACCGTATCGTGCTGGCCGTGGAAGATGTAGACCGGCACCTGCACCCGCGCCATGGCCTTGTCGTTGCGGAACGGGTAGCGCAGCAGCAGTCTGTACGGCAGCACGGGCAGGTAGTGCGTGGCCACATCGTAGAGGTTGGCGAAGGGCGTTTCGAGCACCAACATGCGCGGGTGATTGGAGGCAGCGACCGGCGTGGCCAGTCCACTACCCAGCGAACGACCGTACACGATGATCTCCGCCTCGGGACGTTCGGCGCGTGCGCGATCATACCAGCGCTGCGCATCGCCATGGAGGGCCTGCTCGGTGATCTTGCCGCGGCTCTTGCCATAACCGCGGTGATCGGGCATCAGCACATCGAAGCCCAATTTGGTAAAGCGGTTCGCGTAGCGCCCCCAGCGACGCAGGCTGCCGGTGTTGCCGTGGAAATAGAGGATGAGGCCACGTGAGCCCTCCGCCTTGAACCGCAAGGCATGCAGGCGCGCACCATCGGGCGTGTCCATGTACTCCTCGGTGAACGGCACACCGTGCTTGAACCGGAAGCGGTAGCCATCGCGCAGCGGGAAACGGATGAAGATGAAGCGCTCCTGGAACAGCCAGTAGAACGCAGCGAGCAGGGCATAGCCCACCACCACCAGCGCCAACAGAGAGCCCAAGGCCAGCCACATGGCACAAAGGTACCGGGCCACCTCGCCGAGAGCGACGATCTTTGCGCCGTGCTGCATCGAAGCCCGCTCACCCTTTTGGCCCTGCTCTTCGCGGGTGTGCTTTGCGGGCAGGCCGTGCAGCGCAAGCACCTGCTGATCGCGCTCGGCGGCGGCGGCGCCATCACCGAGCTCACCGGACCGGCCGACAGTTTGCGCATGCAGCCGACCAGCTGCGGCGTGGTACACTTCAGCTTCGCCTATGCCTTGGGCGATCGCTGGTCGCTGGGACTGCGCTTCGATCGCGTGGGCACTGAATACCAAGTGGAGCCCATGGACCGCATGCGGGTGAACAGTTTCCTGCTGCAGGGCGCTTACCGGCCGTGGATCGCGCGGCGCTCGGCGGTGGAAGTGCACCTCGCCTTGGGCACCTCGGTCATCTACGTGGACCCTGAGAACGAACTACTGCCAGTGACCGCCAACCCCGGCGCGGTGCTATACGGCGTTCGCTTCATTCAACTAATTGGCGGCACCATGGGCCTCTATGCCGCGTTGGAGAAAGGCGTTTCGAACACGGACGCTGCGAAGTTCAGTGAGCAAGCGCTACTGGATGCCGAAGCACAGCCCGTGATGCTCTCGTGGAAGGCCACGCGGGCAACAATGGGCCTCATTGTCCGGTTCTAACGCTTGTCGCGCAGGAACACCCATTCATTGTCGGTGCTCTCCGAGGGTGCGAAACGATAGCCATCGCCGTCGTAGGCCTTCAGTTGTTCGGGCTCCAGCAAGCGGTGTTGGATGATGTGGCGGGCCATGGCGCCACGCTGGTGCTTGGCGTACATCATCACCACCTTGTAACCACCGGGCCCTTTGTCCTTGAACACCGGGATGATCACCCGCGCGTTGAGCACCTTGGGTCGCACGGCCTTGAAGTACTCGGTGCTCGCGAGGTTCACCACCACTTCGTCCTTGTTCGCAGCGAGATCGGCCTTGAGCTGCTCGGTGATGCGATCGCCCCAATAGGCGTAGAGATCCTTTGTGCGGCCCACGGGAAGTCTGGTACCCATCTCCAGGCGGTAGTCCTGCATGAGGTCCAACGGACGAAGCACGCCGTACAGACCACTGAGGATGCGCAGGTGCCGTTGAGCGAAACGCATGTCGTCGGCATCGAGCGTGGCGGCATCGAGGCCCCGGTAGGCTTCGCCATTGAAGACATGCACGGCGGTACGCGCGTTCTTGGTGGTGAAGGGAACGTTCCAGGCCTGATAGCGCGCGTGGTTCAGCTCGGCCAGCTTGGGGCTGATGTCCATCAACGCGGCCAGCTTCTTCGCGCTGATGCCACGCAGCTTCTGCACCAGCGGAGCGCTCTGCTCCAACAACGCGGGCTGTGTAGCGCCCTTGATGGTGGGGGCTTTTGCGGCGGAGAGGTCCTTGGCGGGCGAGAGCAGGATGATCATGTACAGGGCGTTGAACGGACCGCGAAATAACATCTGCGGGTGCACAGCTGTTCGTGCTTTCGATCACTTCAGTCCGCGCTGCTTCTGCACGGTCTCATAGGCCTCCTGCACTTTCTTGAACTTCTCGTTGGCGGCCTTCTGCACCTCCTCGCCCAACTGCGCCACCTTGTCGGGGTGGTATTTCATGGCCATGCGGCGGTAGGCCTTCTTCACTTCCTCGTCGGTAGCCTCGGGGCCGATCTCGAGGATGCTGTAGGCCGCGCTGGGATCGGCGGTGCGGAACATGGCGCTGAGCGAACCCAGGTCCTTGTCGCTCACGCCCATGTCGTGCGCCATGCGCCGCAGCAGGTCGTACTCCGCGCGGTCCACCTGGCCATCGGCATGGGCCAGACCGATGAGGTAGTGGATGAGCTGCAAGCGGACCGGGTGCGGCATGTTCTGCCGGATCTGCACGCACACATCATGCACGGGGATCTCGCGCTTCAGCACATCGCGCAGCAACACCAACAATTGCTGGGCCTGTAACGCACCGAACTGCTGCATGAAGAACTGGCGCACATGGTCGAGCTCGCGTTGGGTGACGCGTCCATCGGCCTTCATGAGCGCAGCGGTGAGCACCACGAGGCTCATGGCGAGGTCGCCGCCGGTGGTGGTATGCTGGCGGGGACCTTGCTGCGTGGTGGGCGCCTCATCGGGACCGCGCCAGGTGTCGAGCATGGCGCCGAGCGCAAAGCCCAGCAGCCCGCCTATGGGTCCACCGAAGGCCCAACCGAGGCCGCCACCGATCCATTTGGAAAAGCTCACGAGAGGTGAATGAGGGTTTGTAAGGGTGCGAAATTGCGGAAATGGTGAAGGACGCTACCAGCTGCCACCGGCACCACCACCGCCGAAGCTGCCGCCACCAAAGCCACCGAAGCCACCACCGCCTCCGCCGCTCCAGCCGCCGCCTCCGCCGCCACCGCCATTCCAGCGGCCGCCATGCCTGCGGTCCATTTGGCTGAGGAGCCACATGGCGGTCCAGAAATCGACCTTGTTGGTCTGCGCGTAGCGGTTCACGCGACCGCGCCAGGCAGCGATCATCACCACGAAGAAGAGCAGGAAGAAGACCAGCACCTGCCAGGGGAACTTCTGCTTGCCGTAGCTCTTCTCGTTGAACTCGCCCTTGGCCAGGGCCATGAGCACCGTGGTGGCCTGGTCGATGCCGGCGAAGTACTGCCCCTCGCGGAACCTGGGCAGCAGCTCGTTATCGAGCACACGCTTCGCCGTGAGGTCGGGAATGGCGCCTTCGAGCCCGTAGCCTGTGGCGATGAAGACCTTGCGCTGACCGGGCGGCCCGTTGGGCTTGATCAGCAACACGATGCCATTGTCAAAGCCCTTCTTGCCGATGCCCCAACGCTCACCGATCTCAAAGGCCAGGTCCGACTCGGTCTGGTCGCACAGCGTGTCCACGATGATCACCAGCAGTTGGTTGCTGGTCTCGCGAGCGAACTGCACCAACTTGGCGTTGAGGCGCTGTTCCTCTGAAGCGGAAAGCAGTTCGGCGTAGGACCACAGCAGGCGGTCCTGGTCGCGCTCCTTGGGCGGCGTGAGCGAACAATCGAAGCGCGCGGCCTGCGAGGAGGTGGCCAGTAGCAACAGAGCGATGGCGGCGAGCTTCCTCATCGGCGCGAGAAACTGACCTCGTTGGAAAGCTCGTTGCGGTCGTTGGACCGCAAGGGGAAGTGCTGTTTCAACTTGGACGCGACCATATGCACGGCCTCGGCCAATCCATCGGCACGGCGACCCGCGGCGAAGTGCAGTTTCAGCACGGCCACCACATCGGTCCAGAAGCCTTCGGGAACGCGTTCGTTGATGCCCTTGTCGCCGATCACCGCCACTTTGCGGTCGGCCACGCAGACGTAGATCAGCACGCCATTGCGTTGTTCGGTACGGTGCATGCCGAGCTCCTCGAACACGAACACGGCATGGTCCAGCACATCCTCTTCGATGTGGTCCTCAAGATGCACACGGATCTCGCCCGAGGTGAGCCGTTCAGCTTCACCAATGGCCTGCGCAACACGTTCGCGCTCGGCCTTCGAGAGGAAATCCTCTGCGGTAAGGGCGGTCACTTGAACGAGATATCAGGCGCGTTCTCGGTGCCCTCCTGCGCCTTGAAGTAACCCTTCTCCTCGAAGTTGAACATGCCGGCCAGCAGGTTGCCGGGGAAACGCTTGATGCGCGTGTTGTACTGGCGTACCACATCGTTGAACTTACGGCGCTCCACACTGATGCGGTTCTCCATGCCTTCGTACTGGGCCTGGAAATCGCGGAAAGCGGCCACGGCCTTCAGATCGGGGTAGCGTTCCACAGTGACCATGAGGCGGCTGAGCGCACCGGTGAACTGTGCTTGCGCATCCTCGAAGGCCTTCAGGTTCTCGGGGGTGAGCTGGTCGGCGTTCAGGTTGATGCTGGACGCCTTGCTGCGTGCTTCGATCACCTGGGCGAGGGTCTCCTGTTCGAAGTCGGCAGCACCCTTCACGATCTCCAGCAGGTTCTTGGTCTTATCGGCCCGCTCCTGGTAGCGCACGAGGACATCGCCCCATTGCTTCTCCACTTGTTCGTTGATGCCGATGGTACCGTTGTAGAAGGTCCAGGCCCAGAAAATGATGAGGGCAACGATGCCAAGCCCGATGTAACGTCCGAGGTTCTTCATGGATGGTGTGCGATAGCGGTTCTGTTGATCGCGGGACAAAACTATTGCGTTGTGCCCGGCCATGGACCGATCGGATCGCATGCCATGACCAACGGTCGGCCAAGTTGACAGGCGGCTTGCAGAGCAGCACGAACATTGCGCTGGGCGGGCGCGATGACCGGATCCGAAGAGACGCGTTTCAACGAAGCGACCGTGATGGTGCTGCACGCAGTGACCGGCATAAAAGCGGAACGTCTGCGCCAGGTCACTCTTCGTCCGCGCAGTTCCAATGCGCTGTATCTGCCGTGGTACGCTGAAAGACCGGGCGGCGCCTTCGTTCAAGGGGATCGCATCACAGTGACCGACGAACTGCACCGGGCGGTACAGGAAAGGGACGCCGCACGCACTTTGCGCTGGCTACTGCTGATGGCGCACGAGGTGGTGCATGTGGAACAGGCCTGGCGCACCGGCGGACACCGGGCCAGCAAATGGCGGTTCACCGCACGGACCGTGGCCGGGTATGTTTCCTCCTTTCTGCGCCACGGGACCGCTGCACACCGCATGGCCACCATGGAGCAGGAAGCGGAGACCGGACGCACGCGTTTGCGCGAACTGATGCGCAGAACAGGCGGCGTTCAACCGGGTCATCACGTGATCGACCTCGTGCTGCGCAACGACGAGGTCAGCATGAAGGCCTTCCTTGACCGGAACGACGCGTTGATCCGCCAATTGCGGAGCGCGTCCGTGGTTTAGCGCCAGGGATAAGTGCTGAACCTGAAGGAGCGTGCTCCAAGCCGATGTGCTTGCACAAAAGCGGACGGTGT